>NZ_JBNHGL010000288.1:0-3164 GCF_059091245.1 Arthrobacter sp. Y3225116 | reverse complement strand
ACGCCCGGCTGGACGTCCTGCCGTGCAGCCGGGCCCCCGGCTCAGGCGGCCGCCCGGCTGGCCGTCCTGCCGTGCACCAGGTAGTACAGCAGGATGCAGGCGAGCATGAGCAGGCCAAGCCAGCCGTACATGCCGTCGAAGCCGGTCAGCGGCACCAGCAGGCCCAGCAGCACCGGGCCGAAGCCGGTGCCGATGTCCAGCATCAGGTAGTAGGTGGCCAGGGCGGTGCCGAACCTCCGTTCCGCAACCAGCCGGACAGTAATGGCCTGCGTTCCGGGCAGCAGGGTCCCGAACCCGAGGCCGCTCAACACCGCGGACACGACGACTATCCAGGTGTCCGGCCCGAGCGCCAGCAGCGCCAGGCCGGCGGCGAACAGCGCCAGCGCGGGATACAGCACCACGTTGTCGCCGCGGCGGTCCTGGACCCTGCCGGCGGTCAGCCGCGACACCAGCACCGCGGCGGCAAACACCATAAAGAACAGCGCCGCCGCATCGGCCGCGCCCGCCGCCTCCGCATACGAGGTTAGGAACGAGAGGATGCCGGAAAAGGCCAGCCCGCTGACCAGCAGCACCGTGGTGATCGGCAGGACCTCGGGCGCGAACACCTTTCCGAGCAGGACGGCGGGCGTCCGGCGCTCCCTTTCCGGCTCGCCGCCCGGACCGCGCTGATTGACGACGGCGGCCGGCGCCGCTGCCGCTTCCGGCAGTCTCAGGATCAGGGTCACCGCCAAAGCCGCGACGGAACAGGCCGCACAGAAGAGGAACGCTCCCTCGTAACTGCCGTCAACAACCAGCACCACCGCCAGCAGCGGCCCGAGGGCGGTTGCCAGCGTGGTGGAAACGGCGAAGTAGCCGGTGCCTTCACTGCGGCGGGCGGGCGGAATCAGCGCCTGCGCACCGGCCGTGACGGCGGTGTTGGCGAGGCCGAAAGCCACACCGTGGGCCAGCCGCAGGACCACCAACGAGGCGAGGGAGTCCGCCGGAATGTACAAGAGGGAAGCCGCGACGAAGGCGGCCAGGCTGATCAGCAGCATCCGCCGGCGGCCCACGTTGTCGATCAGCGGCCCGGCAAAGAACCGCGAGACGAGCGCCCCCAGAATGAAGGCGCTGGACGCAAAGCCGGCCCCGGCGTCGGATGCCAGGAACCGCTGGGCCGCGTAGAGCGCCATGGACGTCATCAGCAGGTAGAACACGATGTAGATGAACAGATTCGCGCCGATGGCCAGCACGAAGTTCCTGCTCCACAGCTTCTCCTGCATGCGGACGGCCTCCTAGCCTGCCTGGGCCGGTCCTCGTTGTCCCAGCGTTCCGGATAGACCAGCAGTCCTGATTATGCCGCCGGCCTATACTTCCGGCACGCACGGCCCGGTGCCCAGCAGCGCCAGGCCCGCCCGGTCGCCGTCGGCCAATGACGTCACGTCGTTCGCCCCGGCATACATCAGTTGCTCCGGATCATCCACGTGCGCCAGCCCCAGCACATGGCCGAGCTCGTGGATGATGACGGCGCGCACAAGCTCCCGCCCGTCGGGATACGTGAGGACGTTCCGGAGCGCCGGCGCATCCAAGGTGACCTGGCCGGCCACGAGGACGTGCGGGGTTCCCCGAGCGCCGACCGAGGAGCTGCCGCCAAGGCCGGCTATATCTCCGTCCAGTCGGGACACTTCGTCGGGATCCGACCACGTGATCAGCACCGGCGCCCACCGCTTGCCGTACCGCTCCGGTTGGAAGCGTTCGCGGCCTTCCTCGGCGAACGCCTCGTCAGTGGGGCCGTCGTAAATAAACTGCAGTCCGCTGGCCGCGGAGACCTCGGCGATGGCTTCTTGGATGAGCGTGTGGGACCCCGGCGGCGCATTGTCCGGGCGGACCACGTAGTGGATGGGGCGGCAGGGGTCATAGGCGAGGAAGGGCTGCGAGGAGTCCGGCGGTGCCGTGTACAACTCGTAGGCGTCCGACTCAGCGACGGCGGGCGGCTGGCCCAGGGGACTGTCGGCGGCCTCGACGCCGCGGGGCGGGATGTCTGCACCGGGAAGGTAGGGGGCAACCGCCGGCATGACGTGCCGGCTGAACACGCCCGGGGCGAAGCACAGGGCGATGACGAAGGCGAGAGCCAGCCCGGTCGACAGGCGGCTGGCGCCGCGCGGGGAGGTACCCCGCTGCACGGAACGCGGGCGGGACTTTGCCGCAAGCGACGGCCTGCCGGCAGCGCGCCCCTCGGCGGGCCGGGGCGGGGAAGGGGTTCCCAGTGCCTCGTCCATCGCCCACTGCGGGATTCGCCCGCTGGGTGACCGCTTAACATCCGGCTGCTTCAACGGGGTTTTCGCGCCGGGGGACGGGTCCCTCGCCAGTCCCTCTGCCCGGTGCTGCATCTGCTTCCCCCAACTACCCCAATTCGGCCTCGCCGAACGACGACAGCAGCAGAATTATACGATTCATCAGGGGCATCCACCAGCGTCTTGGCACCTGCATGCGGCCGTCGGCGCGAATCTTCCCGCGGCCTACTGCCGCTCGGACGCCCGGACAGCCAGCAGGCCGCCCGCGGCGAACGCCACCGTGCACGCGAGGACAAGAAGCAGCGGAGCGGTCCAGCCGCCGGTTACCGTGTTCAGCCATCCGGCCACCGGCGGAGCGCAGGTCGCGGCAAGGTATCCGCCCGTCTGGATCCGGGCGGAGGCGGAGGCGGCCTCGTTGTCGTTGCGGGCCACGCGCGGGATGATCGAAAAGATGGCCGTGAACCCGCCGCCCTGGGCTATCCCGCCCGTGATGGACCAGAAAATATAGGCGTCGGGTGCCAGGAGCAGGCCGAGGGGGAGTGTCATCCACAAGATGGCGATGCCTGCCGTCGGCACCCAGAGCCGGGCTCGTGCTGCCACGAGCGGCACCCCGAAAGCGCCGACAATGGCGGCCACCTGGAAGAGAGAGGCCGTGGCTCCGGAGGCAGTAATGGACATGCCCCGGACTTCGGACAGCAGCAGGGGCAGCCAGGTGGTGGTTCCGTAGTAGGCGGCCGACTGGCCGCAGAAGGCCAAGGTCAGCAACCCGATGATCCACCTGTTGCGGCGCCCGCCGCCGGTCTTTGGGCGCGGCACCGCAGCTGTCCCGGATCCATCGGTGCCAGCGGGTCTGGCTGCGGCGGTGTTGGCGGGCGGTTCACCGGACGCGCCGCC
>NZ_JBNHGL010000287.1:0-3169 GCF_059091245.1 Arthrobacter sp. Y3225116 | reverse complement strand
GCGGCCCGGGCCGGACCGAAACGGCGACCGTGGACCTGCCCGCCGTCGGGCTGGACGCGGTCCGGACCAGCTACTACATCGGCCTGGACGTGGCCGACCGGCCCGGCGTGCTGGCCCAGATCGCCGGGGTTTTCGCCGAGCACGGGGTCTCCATCGAGACCATGCGCCAGACCATCCACACCGAAGGCCCGCTGGAGCCCGCCCACGACGGCCGCGAGGTGACCGCCGAACTGCGCTTCGTCACCCACCGGGCCTCCGAGGCGTCGCTGGCCGCAACGGTCGAGGCCGTGCGCGGGCTCGACATCGTCAACGCTGTTACCTCTGTCCTGCGAGTAGAAGGAATCTAAGTGGCCCACCAATGGCGCGGCGTCATCCGTGAATACGCGGACCGGCTGCCGGTATCGGAGCAGACCGAGATCATCACCCTCGGCGAGGGCGGCACCCCGCTGGTGCAGGCGAAGGCCCTCTCCGAGCTGACCGGATCCGAGGTCTACCTCAAGGTGGAGGGGATGAACCCCACCGGCTCGTTCAAGGACCGCGGCATGACCATGGCCATCACCGCGGCCGTGGAGGCCGGCGCCAAGGCGGTGGTCTGCGCGTCCACCGGCAACACCTCCGCGTCCGCTGCCGCCTATGCCACCCAGGCCGGGCTGAAGTGCGCGGTGCTCGTGCCGGCCGGCAAGATCGCCATGGGCAAGATGAGCCAGGCGGTCGCGCACGGCGCCGAGATCATCCAGATCAACGGCAACTTCGACAACTGCCTGGAAGTGGCCCGCAAGCTCTCCGAGGCCTACCCGGTGTTCCTGGTCAACTCGGTGAACCCGGCACGCATCCAGGGCCAGAAGACGGCGGCCTTCGAGACCGTCGACTACCTGGGCGACGCCCCGGACATCCACGTGATGCCGGTGGGCAACGCGGGCAACATCACCGCGTACTGGAAGGGGTACCAGGAGTACGCCGCGCCGTACGAGTCGGCCGTTGCCGGCATGCTCCCGCCGGTCGCCACCAAGACCCCCGTGCTGTGGGGCTTCCAGGCCGCCGGCGCGGCGCCGCTGGTGCTGGGACACCCGGTGACCGAACCGGAGACCATCGCCACCGCCATCCGGATCGGCAATCCGGCCTCCTGGGACACCGCCGTCGCCGCCCGCGACGAGTCCGGCGGCCTGATCGACTCGGTGACCGACGACGAGATCCTGGCCGCGCACCGCTGGCTCTCCTCCCGCGAGGGCGTCTTCGTGGAGCCCGGCTCCGCGGCAGGCGTTGCCGGCGTGCTCAAGAAGCACGCGGCCGGCGAGGTGCCCGCGGGCAAGACCATCGTCATCACGGTCACCGGCCACGGGCTGAAGGACCCGCAGTGGGCCCTGCAGACCGAGGACGGCAGCGAGGCGGCGCCGGTCAAGGTGGACTTCGACGTGGTCAGCGTGGCCAGCGCCCTGGGTCTTGAGTAGCAGCACCTTGCCGGGGGAGGGCACCGCCGTGGCCGGCCGCATCGCGCCCGGCCAGCGCGTCACCGTGCGGGTTCCGGCCACCAGCGCCAACCTGGGCCCGGGCTTCGACAGCCTGGGCCTGGCCCTGGCCTACTACGACACCGTCACGGTGGAATCGACCGACGACGGCGTCTTCCACGCCTCCGTGACCGGCGAGGGCGCGGCGGGCCTGCCCGCCGATGAAAGCCACCTGATCATCCGCACCCTGCGCGGCACGCTGCGCGAGGCCGGGTACGACGCCGGCGGGCTGCGCCTGCGGGCCCGGAACCTCATTCCGCACGGCCGCGGCATGGGATCCTCGGCCGCCGCCGTCGTGTCCGCCGTGCTGCTGGCCAACGCGCTGCTGCCGGAGCGGGAACGGCTGGGGGCGGCGGACATCCTGCAGGTTTGCTCCGCCCTGGAGGGCCACCCCGACAACGTGGCTCCGGCCCTGAGCGGGCAGCTGGCCATCTCCTGGGAAGAGGACGGCGTTTTCGCCAGCACCTGCGTGCCGATCTGCCCGGACATCGTGCCGGTGCTGGCCATCCCGGCCTACGAGCTTTCCACGGAAACCGCGCGCAACCTCCTGCCCGCGTCCGTGCCGCACCACATGGCCGCCGCCAACTCCGGCCGCGCCGCCCTGCTGGTCCACGCGCTGACCCGCGATCCGTCCCTGCTGCGGGCGGGAACCGAAGACTGGCTGCACCAGCGGCACCGGGCACCGGCCATGGAACCCAGCGCCGCGCTGATCCTGGCGCTGCGCAGCCAGGGCCACGCCGCCGTCGTCTCCGGTGCCGGACCCACCGTGATGACACTCGCCGCGAACCAGGCCGAGGCGGAGCAGGTCCAGCGGGCCATCGCCGCGCACCTGGAACGCCGCGACTCGCCGGGAAACTGGCGGGTGCTGAAACTGGCAGTGGACACAGATGGTGCTAAAGTGGAAGTGCACCCCCGGGATTAACCGGCGAGGACACCTGCCGGATGCTCCGGATCAAGCAAGCCGAGTAGCCGTTTGGGCAGGATCCCCGTTCCAGGTGCAGCCTTTCAGGAGCCTTCCGCGGCACTCAACGGCGTTGCTGCCGGCCATCGGCCGGACAGGACCTCACTCGTTCCATCCGGACGGCTTGTTTCAAGGTTTTTCATCTCTGATCACCCGGACTTGTTTCGGCACGACGCCGCAGGCAATACCGGACCCAGCCGGGCTTCTCATGCAACGGCCGGGTAGCAAACAACGCGGTGCGCTTCATATGCACACCGCCCGACGAGGGGGAAGGATCCTTCGTGACCGAAACCACTGACCTGACCGCAGGTGTGGAAACAATAGACTCTCCTGCACCGAAGAGTGCAGGCCTTGCCGGCCTGAAGCTGGCCCAACTGCAGGTGCTGGCCGGGCAGCTCGGCATCACCGGCGGCTCGCGGATGCGCAAGGGCGACCTGGTCGCAGCGATCTCCGACCACCAGCGTGGCTCCTCCGTGGCCGACCGCACGGCCAAGAAGGCCGAGCAGCCGGTGCGCACCGAAACTTCGGCGGCGAAGGAAGAGACCGCCGGCGCGGCAGGCGACGGCGCAACCGGCGGCACCGCCGGCGGCGACCTGACCAAGGCGGCGGAGCGGGTCAGCCGCACCCGCAACCGCAACCGCCGCGCCAGCAGCGACGGCACCATGGCTGCCGCCGACGGGGAAGCAACGGCCGCCACCACCGA
>NZ_JBNHGL010000286.1:0-3183 GCF_059091245.1 Arthrobacter sp. Y3225116 | reverse complement strand
GGAACCGCCCGGTTCGCGGGCATCGGACCGGGGCGCGGCGGGGGCGCGGCGGGCCCGCGTTACGAGGCAGCCAGGCGGGCTTTTTCCGCCTCGACGTCGAAGTCCGCCGGCGGCCACTGCGGGTCGATGTCTTCCAGTGCCTGCAGCAGAAGCTCCTGCACGGCGATCCGGGCATACCATTTGTGGTCGGCCGGCACCACAAACCACGGCGCGTCGACGGTGCTGGTCCGCTCCAGCATGACCTGGTAGGCCTGCTGGTATTCGTCCCAGCGCCGCCGCGCGTCCACGTCGCCGGGATCGTATTTCCAGTGCTTGTCGGCCCGGTCCAGCCGCGCGCGCAACCGCTTGCCCTGTTCGCGCTTGCCCAGGTGCAGCATGACCTTGACCATCCGGATGCCTCGGCGGGTCACCATCGCCTCGAAGTCGTTGATCTGCCCGTAGCGTGCTTCCACCTCCGCGAGGGGCGAGAGCCCGTGCACGCGGTGGATGAGCACATCTTCGTAGTGCGACCGGTCAAACACCCCGATCATGCCGGGGCCGGGCAAGGCCCGCTCCACCCGCCAGAGGAAGTCGTGCTCCAGCTCCTCCGGCGTCGGTGCCTTGAAGGCCCGGTGGGAAATGCCCTGCGGGTCGGCGGCTCCGACCACGTGCCGGACGATCCCGCCCTTGCCGGAGGTGTCCATCCCCTGCAGCACCAGCAGGACCGCGTCCTGCGCCCCGGCGCGGCTCTGCGCGAAGAGGCGTTCCTGCAGTTCGGACAGCCGGCGGTCGGAGGCCCTGAGCAGGAGTTTCCCCTGGGTTCTGTCGCCGAGGAATCCGGGCGTGGAGCCGGTATCGACGCCGGCGAGGCCGAATCCCGGGCCGACCCGCAGCATCTCCGACGGCGTTCGCGTGAACTCGGGCAATCCGGTCTGTTCCACCTGGTCCTCCTGTTCGGCCGGCCGGCTTGGCCGCCGGTGCGGCTGGCGACAGCCTACCGAGCCGCCGGCGGCGCGGCTACGCGGACGCGGCCGTTACTGCCGGTATCCGGCCAGGAACTCCTCGATCCGCCCCACGGCTTCGGTCAGCACGTCCACGTTGGGCAGCGTGACCAGCCGGAAATGGTCCGGCTGCGTCCAGTTGAACGCCCGGCCGTGCGAGATCAGGATCTTCTGCTGCTTGAGCAGGTCCAACGCAAACTGTTCGTCGTCCTTGATCCCGTAGACCTCCGGGTCGAGCTTGGGGAACAGGTAGAGCGCGCCCTTGGCCTGCTGCGTGCTGACGCCGGGGATGGCGTTCAACAGCTCATAGGCTTTGTTGCGTTGCTCGAGCAGCCTGCCGCCGGGCAGGATGAGGTCGTTGATGCTCTGGTGGCCGCCCAGGGCGGTCTGGATGGCATGCTGGGCGGGCACGTTCGCGCACAACCGCATGTTGGTGAGCAGGTTGATGCCCTCGATGTAGTCCGCGGCCAGGTGCTTCGGCCCCGAGATGGCCATCCAGCCGCTGCGGAAGCCGCACACGCGGTAGGCCTTGGACAGGCCGCTGAACGTCATGACCAGCACGTCGTCGGCCAGCAGCGCCGTGTTCACATGCTCCGCATCCTCGTACAGGATCTTCTCGTAGATCTCGTCCGAGAACACCACCAGGTTGTGCCGGCGCGCCAGTTCCAGCATCCCCTCGAGGATGTGCCGGGGATAGACGGCGCCGGTGGGGTTGTTCGGGTTGATGATCACGATGCCCTTGGTGTTGGGCGTGATCTTCCGTTCGAGGTCTTCGAGATCCGGCAGCCAGCCCTCTTCCTCGACGCAGAGGTAGTGCACGGGGTGGCCGCCGGCCAGCGACACCGACGCGGTCCAGAGCGGGTAGTCGGGGGCCGGGATGAGCACTTCATCGCCGTTGTTCAGCAGCGCCTGCAGGCTCATGGTGATCAGCTCGCTGACCCCGTTGCCCAGGTACACGTCGTCCACGCCGATCTCTTGGATGCCGCGGGTCTGGTAGTACTGCGACACGGCGGTCCGGGCCGAGAAAATGCCGCGCGAATCGCTGTAACCCTGCGCGGTGGGCAGGTTGCGGATCATGTCCACCAGGATGGCGTCCGGAGCCTCGAATCCGAACGGCGCCGGGTTGCCGATGTTCAACTTGAGGATGCGCTGGCCCTCGGCCTCCATCCGCTGGGCATGCTCGAGGAGCGGACCGCGGATGTCGTAGAGGACGTTGTGGAGCTTGTTGGACTGCTTGAACTGGGCCATCCAACGATCTTCGCACACGGCACGCGCCGCCCCGGAGACCGAGGCGGCGCGTGAACGGGAGCCGGGAGCCTAGCCGGCCAGGCCCTTTTCCGCCAGCCAGTCCGCGGCGGCGTCGGCCGGATTGCGCTTCTCGTCCCCGCTGACCTGGCGGTTGAGGTCGATCAGGTCCTCGGTGGTCAGCGCTGCCGAGACCTCGTTGAGCACCTGGGCAGCCTGCTCGTCCACGGCGTCGCTGCGGATCAGCGGCAGCACCTGCTGGGCAATGAAGTTGTTCTTCGGGTCTTCCAGCACCACCAGGTCGTTGTCCTCGATGGACGGGGTGGTGGTGTAGATGTCGGCCACCTGGATCTTGTCGGTGATCAAGGCGTTGAGCGTGGTCGGTCCGCCGTAGTCGTTGATCGGCTCGAAGGACTTGGGCACGCAGCCGTAGTTGGCCTCCAGCCCCGGCAGCCCGTACTCGCGCTCGGCGAATTCGGGGTTGGCGCCGAGCACCAGTTCGCCGCACACCGGGCCCATGTCCTCGATCGACGTCAGCTGGTATTCCTCCGCCGTCGCCTTGGTCACGACCATCGCGTCCTTGCTCTCCGCCGACGCGGGCTCCAGCACGCCGAGTCCCTCGGGCAGGGCATCAGCCAGGGCTGTCATGACGTCTCCGGCGGAGGCCGCCGTCGCCTCGGTGTCCAGGAACAGCAAAAGGTTGCCGCTGTAGTCCGGGATGACATCCACAGACCCTTCCTGGACGGCGCTGACATAGACCTCGCGCGAACCGATGCCCGGTTGCGTGGTGACGTCATAGCCGGCGGCGGTCAGGGCGCCCGCATAGATTTCGGCGATGATCTGGCTCTCCGTGCCGCCGCTGGCACCGACCACCAGGGACCCGCCGGCGCTGCCTTCGGGTGCCGGCGTCGCGTCCTGCAGGGGGTCGGATCCCCCGCCGCAGGCGGCCAGCACCAGG
>NZ_JBNHGL010000285.1:0-3199 GCF_059091245.1 Arthrobacter sp. Y3225116 | reverse complement strand
GGCGACAGTGCAGGGCGGGCGGTGCGGGACGCGGCAGCAACGGGCATGCGGCCACGCTAGAAGCATCCGGCCCGCACTGTCGGCGGGGTACGCTCACCTGTGGATCCGGCGCCGCCGCCGCTTCGCGGTGTAGGAGCGGCCGCCGGCGTCCGCTGCGGCTAGCTGGCTGCTGCCGCCGGAGCCGGGGCGGCGGCAGGCTTGGAGGCTTCGGAGGCGGCGGGCTTCGCCGACTCGGAAGAGGCGGCTGATCCGGTGCCGGCCGACCCCGAGGCGGCAGCGGGAACGGAGCCTGCCGTGGAAGAGTCGCGCGAATCTGTGCGGTAGAAGCCCGAGCCCTTGAAGACGACCCCGACGCTGTTGAATTTCTTGCGCAGGTTGCCGCCGCATTCGGGGCAGACGGTCAGCGATTCATCGCTGAAGGACTGCTGGATGTCGAAGGCATGGGCGCAGTCTTTGCAGGCGTAGGCGTACGTGGGCACAGTAATTCCTCCTGAAAAAAACTTGGCAGGAGCAGGAAGCGCCCGGCCAGGCGTTGGCACTCACCCGCTCAGAGTGCCAATTCTACACCGTCCGCCGGGGGAACCACGTCCAGCCGTCGGGCGACACGGCGCCGTCCAGCGGCGCGTCGAGCGCGGTGAACTCGAAGGCTCCCGCCGCCACCACCTCGTCGGCGTAGAAAACACCGACAAACCTCGGGCGGTCGTCGCCGTCGCCGAGCGACGCCAGGAACCGGTCGTAATAACCGCCGCCCTGGCCCATCCGATTGCCCTCGGAGTCCACGGCCAGCCCGGGCACGAGCACCAGCGGCAAACCGGCCATGATCTCCGCTCCAAAACGTTCACCGACGGGCTCGTCGATCCAGGCCCGGGGGCTGCGGACCAGCTCCACGCCGCTGAACCAGCGTGCCCACCTGAGCCGGTAGTCCGGTTCGCAGATCGGGACCACCACCTGGTAGCCGGCCTCCTCAAGGGCCGGCAGCAGCATGCGCGTGGACGGT
Organism: Arthrobacter sp. Y3225116; assembly: GCF_059091245.1. Classification (NCBI taxonomy): domain Bacteria; kingdom Bacillati; phylum Actinomycetota; class Actinomycetes; order Micrococcales; family Micrococcaceae; genus Arthrobacter; species Arthrobacter sp. Y3225116. The sequence continues at coordinate 2,202 of NZ_JBNHGL010000285.1, read as the reverse complement.
TCGGAACCGACGGACAGGTAGGCCGGCACGATGGTCCCGGCCGGGACGTTCAGCCGCCGGAGACCGTCCACCACCTGCTGCGCCAGGGCGGTCCCGGCCCTGATCTGCTCTTCCTCGGGGCGTGCCCGGCGGCGGGCCCGGAAGAATGCGCGGGCGGTTTCCTTGTCCATGCCGGTCTGCATCTCCATGGCCGACATCGTAGTTGCTTCCCCCCGGATCGGCTTGCTTCGCACCTTCGTTCGGTAGTCTGAACCCATGACGTCTCATCGCACGGTACGCAAAGCTGTCATTCCGGCCGCTGGTTTGGGAACCCGTTTCCTGCCCGCCACCAAGGCCATGCCCAAGGAAATGCTCCCCGTCGTGGACAAGCCGGCCATCCAGTACGTGGTCGAGGAAGCCGTGCGCGCAGACTTGAGCGACGTCCTGGTCATCACCGGCCGCAACAAGCGCCCGCTGGAAGACCACTTCGACCGCGTGCCCAACCTCGAGCAGATCCTGGAGGAGAAGGGCGATCTGGAGAAGCTCGCCGCCGTGCAGGCCGCCTCGGAGCTGGCCGACATCCACTACCTGCGCCAGGGGGATCCGCTGGGCCTCGGCCACGCAGTCCTGCGGGCACGCCAGCACGTGGGCGACGAACCGTTTGCCGTGCTGCTCGGCGACGACCTGATCGACGAACAGGACGACCTGTTGACCCAGATGATCGAGGTCCAGCGACAGACCGGCGGCTCCGTGGTCGCCCTGATGGAGGTGGACCCCGCCCAGATCAGCGCCTACGGCTGCGCGGACGTGACCCCGATGGGCGACGGCGGCTACGTGCGGATCAACGAACTGGTGGAGAAGCCTTCGCCGGACGAGGCCCCGTCCAATCTCGCGGTCATCGGCCGCTACGTCCTGCACCCGTCCGTCTTCGACGTGCTGGAGGACACCAAGCCCGGCCGCGGCGGCGAAATCCAGTTGACCGACGCGCTCGAAGCCCTGGCCGGCCGCGAGGGCGAAGGCGGCGGCGTTTACGGCGTGGTCTTTTCCGGGCGCCGGTACGACACCGGCGACAAGCTCAGCTATCTCAAGGCCGTCGTGACCATCGCCTCCGAACGTGAAGACATCGGCACGGAACTGCGGACCTGGCTGAAGAGTTTCATCGACGGCTCGGGCGACTGAGCCCCGTCGCGACCGCAAAGAACTTCACATGGGGTACGGGCCGGCCATCTGGCCAGCGACGCTGGCATGCGGGGACTTGTCGCTGCGCCCGATCCGGTACCGGGATCGGAGCGAGTGGACGGCCGTGCGGCGCCGCAACGCCCGCTGGCTGGAACCGTGGGAGGCCACGAATCCGGCTCCGGACGGGTATCTGCCCTCGTTCTCGGAGATGGTCCGCTCGCTCAAGCACCAGGCGCGCCTGGCCACGGCCCTGCCCTGGATCATCACCGAATTGCAGGAGGGGAGGCCCCGGCCGGCGCTGGTCGGGCAGCTGACTGTCTCCAGCATCGTCTGGGGCTCCGCGATGTCGGCCACTTTGGGGTACTGGGTGGATGAGGCGCGAGCCGGCCGCGGGATAGCGCCCACGGCGGTGGCCATGGCGACCGACCATTGCTTCCAAACGCTCGGGCTCCACCGGATGGAGATCAACATCAGGCCGGAGAACCGCGCGAGCCTGCGCGTCGTGGAGAAGCTCGGCTTTCGAGACGAAGGACTGCGTCCGCGGTACCTGCATATCAACGGGGCCTGGGCAGACCACCGCAGCTTCGCGCTCACTGCCGAGGAGGTTCCCGGCGGCCTGCTGGACCGCTGGCTGGAGCACGGCGACGTCGGACCGACGCCGTAGTCGGGCCGGCACCGAAGTCTGCCCGACACCATAAGGCAGCGCCGCGCGGAATCGTTATCCGACACACCGTGATGAATGCCGCGTACGGCATGCTTGAGCTTCTACGGTTTTGAGAGTGGACATTCAGAGCTCTGTGATCTTGGCGGTCATCGTTGGGCTGTGGTTTGTCTGGGTAGGACCGTACGTGCTCCGCGGAGCATTCCGTCCCGCGATGGCTGAACCGGCGCCGGGACACGCAACACCACTAGTTTCAGTACCCGCAACCGCCTCGGGCGGCAACCAGGGGATCATTAGACTGATGCCATGAGCACCGCGAACGAGATGCCTTCGACGACGCAGTTGCCTGTGGCCGATTGCTGGAAATTGTTCCGCAGCGCCGA
>NZ_JBNHGL010000284.1:0-3214 GCF_059091245.1 Arthrobacter sp. Y3225116 | reverse complement strand
CGGCCACCTGGGCCGGCGGCCGCCCGGAGCGCCGGGGCGCCTACGTGTCGTCGCCCCCGGTGTTGAGCGGATCGTCGCTGGCATCGGCCCGGTCCGTGTTGTGCAGTTCCTCGCCCGGAATGTCGATGGGCTGTTCGTCTGCTTCGAGCGCCGGGACATCCGCATCCGGCTGCTGCAGGTCTTCGTCCCGGGGAACCGGGAATTCGCCGGCCGCCTGCTGGTCGATCAGCTGCTGCTCCTCGGCGAAACGCAGGTCGTTGCCCTGGTCCCCCAGGTCGCCCGCGCGGTTTTCACTCGGGGTCTGGTTGAGCGCCTCCACCGGCGTCGGCTCCCCGTCCTTGTACTGGTCCCTGTCGTTCTGCTGCGTCATGGTGCTCCGATCCTTGGTTCGCAGGTGCGGTTTTCCTCAGCATACTGACCATAACCGCGGGTCGACAGTCCGGCAGGGCCGGTCAGCGGGCCAACAGCAGGTCCTGCACCCAGCGGTCGGCCTTCCGGAACGCCTCGTCCTGGTTGCGGCGCGGAACAGTCAGTCCGCGGCGGTCGGCGCGCGGGTAGGAGCCCAAAAACCGGATGCCCGGGCTGAGCCGGTGCAGCCCGCGGACGGCGTCGGCCACCCGCTCCTCGGCCAGGTGGCCTTCGGCATCGAGGCTGAAGAAATAATCTCCCAAGAACTGGCCGGTTGGGCGGGACTCGATCCGGCTCAGGTTCACGCCCCGGCTGGAGAATTGTTCCAGGATTGCCCCCAGCGCACCCGGACGGTCCTGCGGCAGCGGGACCACCAGGGTGGTCTTGTCGGCGCCGGTCGGCTCGGGCAGGACCCCGGGACGGCTCACCAGAATGAATCGGGTCACGGCGTCCGGAATGTCGCCGATATCCTCGGCAAGCACCTCCAGCCCGCGCTGCCCGGCCACCAGCGGCGAGCAGATCGCCGCCTCGTAGCCGGCCCCGGGCTCCAGCAGTCCCACCGCGGCCGCCGCCGTCGAGGAGGCCGGCAGATATTCTGCTTGGGGAATATTTGCGCCGGACCAAGCGCGGCATTGCGCCCAGGCATGCGGATGGGTGGACACCACTGCGACGTCTCCCGGCTCGGTCCCGGGCCGCACCGCCAGCACAAAGCGGATGGGCACGAGTTCCTCGCCGATGATGCGCAGCGGCTCGCCTCCCGCGATGGCATCCAACGTGGCACTGACGCCCCCCTCGACCGAGTTCTCGATCGGGACCATGGCCGCGCCGGCTTCGCCCGCGCGGACGGCGTCCACGGCGGCGTCGACACTCGCGGCCGGAATCCGGCGCGCGGCAGCCGCCCCGGGAACCTGGAGGAGGGCAGCCTCGGTGAAGGTTCCCTCCGGCCCCAGGAAGGTGTAGACGCCTGCCATTACTGGACCCGGGGCTCCTGCCCGTTCTCCGAGACGATCGGCTTGCCGGCATCCAGCCAAGCACCCATTCCGCCGTCGACGTTCACCGCCGAGTATCCGTTCCCGTTCAGCCATTCGGTGGCCCGGAAGGACCGCCCGCCGCTGCGGCACACCACATGCAGGTCCACGTCGGGGTCCAGTTCGTCCAGGCGCAGCGGCAGCTCGTTGAGCGGGATGTGCACGGCGCCCGCAATGTGTCCGGCCTCCCATTCATAGTCTTCGCGCACGTCCAGAATGGTGGCGTCGCCGCCGATGCTGTTGACATCCACATTCTCGATATCGCTCATGGCAACCTCCGTAATCCGCGGCGGGCCCTGCCGCCGCTGGTGAATTCCTGCTCCGGGCGCACCCGCGTTTTGCCCCCTTTCCAAGCCTATAGTGGGATCGTCCGCCGCACCGTAATGAGACAGGGGCACCCATGGCCGCAGACCAGCCGACCATCCTTGCTACGTCCGGGGGAATCAGGGCCGGTGTTCGCAGCCGGATCGCGTTCCACCACCTGGTGCACCACGCCGTCGAACTGGCGGGGCCCACGGGGCGGGCACCGCGGCTGGTCCACGTGGGCACCGCCAGCGGCGACCAGCGCTGGCTCCAGGCCGAGCTGGACGAGGCGGCCAGGGTTGCCGGTTACGGCCTGAGCCATCTGAACTTGTTCACCATGCCCAACGTGGCGGACATCGAGGAACACCTGCTGGGCCAGGATGTGGTGTGGGCGGGCGGCGGCTCGGTGGCGAACCTGCTGGCGGTGTGGCGGGTCCACGGCCTGGACGCCATTTTCAGGCGGGTCTGGCAGGCCGGCGTGGTCCTGGCGGGGGTCTCCGCCGGTTCCATCTGCTGGTTCCGCGGCGGCACCACCGACTCCTTCGGCCCCGAGCTGCGGCCGGTCACGAACGGGCTGGCGTTGCTGCCCTACGACAACGGCGTCCATTACGACTCGGAACCGCAGCGCCGGCCGTTGGTGCACCGGCTCGTGGCGGACGGCATCCTGGGCGAAACGCATTGCACCGACGACGGCGTCGGACTGGTCTACCGCGGCACCGAACTGGCCGAGGCGGTCAGCGAGACCGACGGGAAACTCGCCTACCGCGTGACGGCCCAGGCCGGGGACGGGCCCGACGCCGTCGCCGTGGAGGAGCCGATCGACACCAGGTTCCTCGGCTAAACCGGCGCGCCGGTGGGGCGCGCGGATTAGCCCGCACCGCCGGGCGGGGCTACGCTTACGGGCGATGACTGCTTTGCATGACTTGACGGCCGTCGCCCAGCGCGACGCCGTGGCCCGCGGCGAACTGTCCGCCCTCGAACTGACGGAGCATTACCTCCAGCGCATTGATGCCCTGAACCCCAGGCTCGGCGCCTTCATCACCGTCACCGCCGACCAGGCGCTCAAGCAGGCACGCGCCGCGGACGACCACCAGGCACGCGGCGGGACCCTGGGCCGGCTGCACGGCCTGCCGGTGGCCTACAAGGACCTCACGGATGTGGCCGGCGTCCCGACCACCCACGGCAGCGCGGCCCTGGAGCATCGCCCCGCCCTGGCCAACCACCCCTTGGTGGACGTCCTCGAATCCGCCGGCAGCATCAGCCTCGGCAAGACCCAGGTCCCCGAATTCGGCCTGACCTCCTACAGCGAGAACCGTGTGGCGCCGCCGGCCCGCAACCCGCTGGACCCGGCGCTGAGCCCGGGCGGTTCCTCCGGCGGAAGCGCGGCCGCAGTGGCCGCCGGCCTGCTGCCCTTCGCCCCCGGGTCGGACGGCGGCGGCTCGGTCCGGATTCCGGCGGCCGCCACCGGGCTGGTG
>NZ_JBNHGL010000283.1:0-3239 GCF_059091245.1 Arthrobacter sp. Y3225116 | reverse complement strand
TGACCGAACCCGGCCGCTCGTCCGCCCTGGAGGTCACCTGCCCCGGCCCGGAAGCCGCTCTGGCGCTGGTGGGCGCGGCCCGCCGGCTCGGGATCGCGGCCAAGGCCCGGGAGGTCCGCGGCGTGGACCGCGTTGTCATCCGCGACGGAGACAGCATCGCCGCGCTCTTGACCCGGATGGGTGCCCATGATGCGCTGATGGTGTGGGAAGAACGCCGGATGCGCAAGGAAGTGCGGGCCACCGCAAACCGGCTGGCTAACTTCGACGACGCCAACCTGCGGCGCTCGGCGCAGGCCGCCGTCGCGGCGGGCGCCCGCGTGGAGCGTGCCCTCGAGATCCTCGACGACGAGGTGCCGGAGCACCTGCGGTACGCCGGTGAGCTCCGGGTGGCGCACAAGCAGGCCTCCCTGGACGAACTGGGTCGCTTGGCGGACCCGCCGATGACCAAGGACGCCATCGCCGGCCGGATCCGCCGCCTGCTGGCCATGGCGGACAAGCGGGCGCTGGAGCTGCGCATCCCGGGGACCGAAGCCAACGTGACGCCGGAGATGCTGGACGACTAGGCAGGGCCCGGCAGCCTGCCGGGCCGTGCCCGGGGAAGACGGAGGGAAGCATGGGCACGCACGAACTGCACCCCGGCCACGGTTGCGCGGCCTTGGAACCGCGCGTCCCGGCGAGGATCATGGAACTGAACGACTCCATGCACCATGCCACCTGCGGGGCCGGCGCGGACACCGCGCCGGTACCGTCCACCGGGCCGACGTCGCCGCCCGCTTCGTCCCCGCCCGCACCGGCGCTTCCGCGCTGACCACCCCGGCCAGCTGGCCGACAACATGGCACGGACCGGGGGAGCCCTTCCGGTCACGGCCCATCCACGAGGTAGAGGCTCATGACTACTCGAGTTGGAATCAACGGATTCGGCCGCATCGGCCGCAGCTACTTCCGCGCCGTCCTGGCGAAAGAAACGGACCTGGAGATCGTGGCGGTCAACGACCTGACCGATGCGCATACCCTGGCCCACCTGCTCAAATACGACAGCGTGCTCGGCGTGCTGGCAGAAACGGTCGAGGTGGATGCCGGCAACCTGATCGTCGGCGGCCGGAAGGTCAGCGTACTGTCCGAAAAGGAACCCGCCGCGCTGCCGTGGAGCGACCTCGGGGTCGACATCGTGATCGAATCCACCGGCAGGTTCAACAAGGGCGGCGGCGCCCGGAAACACCTTGACGCCGGGGCGAAGAAAGTCCTGATCTCGGCCCCGGCCAAGGACGAGGACATCACCATCGTGATGGGCGTCAATGACAGCGAGTACGACGCCGGTTCCCACCACCTGGTTTCGAACGCCTCCTGCACCACGAACTGCCTCGCGCCCATGGCGAAGGTGCTGCACGAGAAGTTCGGCATCGAGCACGGACTCATGACCACCATCCACGCCTACACCGCCGACCAGAACCTGCAGGACGGGCCGCACCGGGACTTGCGGCGCGCCCGGGCGGCGGCCATCAACCTGGTTCCGACATCGACCGGCGCGGCGAAGGCCATCGGGCAGGTCCTGCCGGAACTGCAGGGCAAGTTGGACGGTTTCGCGGTCCGTGTGCCGGTGCCGACCGGCTCGATGACCGACCTGACCGTCACCGTGTCCCGCGAAACCGATGTGGAAGAGGTCAACGCGGCGTTCAAGGAGGCCGCCGGCGACCCGCACTGGGCCGGGATCATCACGTACACGGAGGACCCCATCGTGTCCTCCGACATCGTCACAGACCCGGCGTCTTCGATCTTCGACTCGGGACTGACTAAGGTAATGGGTAATCAGGTGAAAGTTGTCGGCTGGTACGACAACGAGTGGGGCTACTCCAACCGCCTGGTGGACCTGACCGCTCTGATCGCCTCGAAGCTGTCCTAGGTCCCGCCCGTCCCGTCCTCCGCACGAAGGAAGAAATGACTGCACATTCTCTTGATGCCCTGCTGGCCGCCGGGGTCCGCGGACGCCACGTGTTGGTCCGCTCGGACCTGAATGTCCCGTTGGAGGGCGAACTCCCGGATCTGGCGGTCTCCGACGACGGGCGGATCCGGGCGTCCCTGCCGGTCATCGTCAAGCTCGCGCAGGCCGGGGCGCGGGTGGTCGTGACGGCCCATCTCGGCCGCCCCAAGGGCGCCCCCGAGGAGAAGTTCTCGCTGCGCCCCGCCGTCGCCCGGCTGAAGGAACTGGCACCGGTCACGGTCAAGTTCGCGGGAGACACGGTGGGCCCGGCCGCCCGGGAGGTGGCCGCCGGCCTGCAGGACGGGGAAGTGCTGGTGGTGGAGAACGTGCGGTTCGATCCCCGGGAAACCAGCAAGGACGACGCCGAACGGGAGGCCTTTGCCGCCGAACTCGCCGCCCTGACCGGCGACGACGGAGCCTACGTGGACGACGCCTTCGGTGCCGTCCACCGCAAGCATGCTTCGGTCTTCGACATTGCCCGCCGGCTTCCGGCCTACCAGGGCGACCTCGTGCGGACGGAGCTCCAGGTCCTGAACAAGCTCACCGAGGCGCCGCAGCGGCCGTACGTGGTGGTCCTGGGCGGTTCCAAGGTCTCGGACAAGCTGGCCGTGATCGAGAACCTGCTGGGCAAGGCCGACTACCTGCTGGTCGGCGGCGGCATGGTCTTCACCTTCCTGGCGGCCCAAGGCTACAAGGTCGGCTCCAGCCTGCTGGAGCAGGACCAGCTGGACACCGTGCGCGGCTACCTGGCACGCGCCAAGGAACTGGGGTGCACGTTCATCCTGCCGACCGACATCGTGGTCGCCGAGAAGTTCGCCGCCGATGCGGCCTGGGAAGTGGTTCCGGCGGACAGCATCGAGTCGGCATCGTTCGGCTCCGCCGGCATCGGCCTGGACATCGGCCCGGAGTCGGCCGAGGCCTTCGCCCACCAGATCCACTCGGCGAACACCGTCTTCTGGAACGGGCCGATGGGCGTGTTCGAGTTCGCCGCGTTCGCCAACGGCACCCGCACGGTGGCCAAGGCCCTCACCGGGAGCGACGGCTTCACCGTCGTCGGCGGAGGCGATTCCGCCGCCGCCGTCCGCGCCCTCGGCTTTGACGACGGCGCCTTCGGACACATTTCCACCGGCGGCGGCGCCAGCCTCGAATATCTCGAGGGCAAGACCCTGCCCGGCCTGGCGGCACTGGAGAACTGATCGAGCGGCATCTCCTGCCGCCCCCGGGCGGCAGGAGATGCCGGCATCGCCCAGGCCCACGGCGC
>NZ_JBNHGL010000282.1:0-3248 GCF_059091245.1 Arthrobacter sp. Y3225116 | reverse complement strand
CGGCAGGGTGATCGGACCGCGGCTCAGCGGACGGTCGTCGCCGCCGTCGCGCCAGGGCCGTTCGGGTATCCGGTGGACACGCTCCGGATCCGCAAACCGGCGTCCCGGCCCGTCCAGCGTCAGCGCCCCGGGTTCCCAGCTTTCCCACAGGTCCACCACGGCCTGGACGACGTCGTCGGCCCGGTCGTAACGCTCGGATTTGGGCGGGATGGCGGCCAGGCCGAAGTTGGCGGCCTCGGCGTCGGTGGTGGATGTGACGATGTTCCAGGCGACCCGGCCGCCGGAGAGGTGATCCAGCGAGAGCAGCTTCCGGGCGATCGTGTAGGCCGGGGTGAAGGTCGTGGAGATGGTGGCGGCCAGGCCCAGGTGGCGGGTCGCCCCGGCAACCAGTGACAGGGTGACCAAGGGGTCGAGATAGATGGCGCCCTTGCCGCCGGTGACCAGCGTGGTGGCGTAGTCGCCCGTGTTGTCCTCCGGGACGGCCAGCGCGTCGGGCAGGAACAGCATGTCGAAGCAGCCTCGTTCCAGCGTCCGGCCCAGATCCAGGTAAAACTCCGCGCTCAGCCAGTCCCGCCGGGAGAGCGGATGCCGCCAGTTCTCCGAATACTGGCTGGTCGGCGGGTTGACCATCGCCACCAGGTGCATGCCGTCGGATGTCTGCATTGTCGCGCCCTTCTGTTGAGTGAACAGGGCACGGGTGTGAGGGTTGCTCCCTGCGCTGGCATGATCCAGATCAGGTTCAACGGTCGAAACTTGAGAAGCTTCCTCTCAGCCCGGCTCACCGGACTCCCGTGTACAAGCCAGCAGCCTACCGGCAGCCGCACCGGGCGGCGAAAGGCCGCCGGCACGACGGCGTCATACTCCCGGCCGGACAGCGGACAGGACAGCCGGACTGACCCGGCCGCCCGGTGTGGGGGAGGCCGGCCGTTACTGCCGTGCGGGGAGCATGCTGCCGGTCTCCACGAAGCGCTGGTGCCAGGACAAGGCCTCGCCGAGCAGGTGCGGGGTGTGCTTGCCGAAGCTGTCCCGGCAGGCCCGGTCGAAGTAGTCCTGGAGCATGGGCCGGTAGTCCGGATGCGCGCAGGTCTCGATGATCTTGCGCGCCCGCTGCTTCGGGGCGAGCCCGCGCAGGTCGGCCAGACCCTGCTCGGTGATCACGATCATCGTGTCGTGCTCGGTGTGGTCGACGTGGCTGGCCATCGGCACGATGCTGGAGACCTTCCCGCCCTTGGCCATGCTGGGGGACATGAAGACGGACAGGTAGCTGTTCCGGGCGAAGTCGCCGGAGCCGCCGATGCCGTTCATGACCTTGGTGCCGGCCACGTGGGTGGAGTTGATGTTGCCGTAGATGTCCGCCTCGATCATGCCGTTGAGCGAGATGCAGCCCAGCCGGCGGACCAGCTCGGGGTGGTTGGAAATCTCCTGGGTGCGCAGGATGATGCGCTCGCGGTAGTAGTCCACGTTGGCGTTGAACTCCTCCAGGCCCGTGCGACTGAGCGAGAAGGACGTGGCGGAGGCCATGCGCAGCACGCCCTCCTTGAGCAGCTGCAGCATGCCGTCCTGGATGACTTCGGTGTAGGCGGTCAGGCCGCGGTAGCCGCCGGCCGCCAGGCCTTCCAACACCGCGTTCGGGATATTGCCGACGCCGGACTGCAGCGGGAGCAGCTGCTCGGTCAGCCGCCCGCGCCGGACCTCGTGGTCCAGGAAGTCCAGCAGGTGGCCGGCGATCTGCTGCGACGCGTCGTCGGGCGGGTTGAAGGGGGAGTTCCGGTCGGGCGCGTCTGTGTGCACGACGGCCACGATCTTGTCCGGATCCACCTGCAGGTAGGGTTCGCCGATCCGGTCGTCGGGGTGCTCGAGCGGGATGGGCCGGCGTTCCGGCGGCAGGGCGGTGCCGTAGTAGACGTCGTGCATGCCCTCGAGACCCACCGGCTGGGCGTTGTTGATCTCCACGATGACCTGGCTGGCCTGCCGGAGCCAGGTCATGTTGTTGCCCACCGAGGTGGACGGGATGAGCCGTCCGTCCTCGAGAATGCCCACCGCCTCGACCACGGCCAGGTCGACGTCGCCGAAAAACCCGAACCAGGTGTGCTGGGCGACGTGGCTGAGGTGCATGTCGATGTAGTCCAGCTCGCCGGCATTGATCCGTTCGCGCAGCGCCGGGTCCGACTGGTAGGGCAGGCGCAGCTGCATCCCGTCGACCTTGGCGAGGGCGCCGTCGAGCTCAGGGGCCGTCGAAGCGCCGGTGAGTACGCGGATCTTGAACTGCTCCCCGGCGGCGTGCGCGGTTTCCATCCGTGCCGCGAGTGCCTGCGGCACCGCCTTCGGATAACCGGCGCCGGTGAAGCCGCTCATGGCCACGGTCATACCGGGTTTGATCAATTCTGCCGCCTGCTCCGCGCTCATCACGCGCTCGAGCAGGCGGGCGTTGCGAATGCGGTCTTGCATCGTGCCCCTTCGTCTGGATCTCCCCCTCCACTGTAGGGGGCCGGGCACGGGTGCCGGGGTTCGGGGCGGAGAAAAGCGGCCACCCTGGCGGCGGGCGGAGGCGCCGCGCGCCGCGGGATTTCCGGGCGCTGAGCTAGCGCTGCCGCAGCTGGTCCAGCGCGGTCTGCCGAACGCAGGCAGTCAGTTCGTCCAGCACCGGCGAGCTGATTTTCCAGCGCTGCCAGTACAACGGCACGTCCACCGGCAGGTCGGGGGCCAGTTCGTGCAGCGTCCCGTTGCGGACGTCTGCCAGGCACTGTTGCTCCGGCAGCAGGGCCCAGCCGATGCCCAGCCGGACCGCCGAGGCAAACTCCGCCGAGGCGGGCAGATAATGGCGCGGCGCCGCCAGCGCAGCGCCGGTCAGTTCCCGGTAGAAGCGCTCCTGCAGGTCGTCCTTGCGGTCAAAATCGAGCACGGGCGCGGCCGCCAGCCACGCCGGGTCGGCGTGTCCGGTCCCGGCGGGACGCCAGTGAGCCAGGTAGGCCGGGCTGGCCACCGCCCGGTAGCGCAGCGAGCCGAGCGCCTCCACCGAGCAGCCCTGGACCGGTTCCGGCGTCGCCGTCACCGCGGCCGTCACCCGTCCGGCCCGCAGCAGGGAGGTCGAATGCTGCTCGTCTTCGCGGTGGACTTCGAAAAACACCCCGCGGTCGCGCGGCATGCGGGCCAGCGCGCCCAGGAACCAAGTGGCCAGCGAATCGGCGTTGACCACCAGCGGCAGGGCCACGCCGTCGCCGTCGCCGCCGAGTTCGCGCTGCGCGTCG
>NZ_JBNHGL010000281.1:0-3294 GCF_059091245.1 Arthrobacter sp. Y3225116 | reverse complement strand
GGCGAGCGGGCTGCGGCGGGCGGTCGGACGGTCGGCCCGGGCGCCAAGATCCGCCAGCAGGGCGTCCAATTGTTCGTCGGTGGCCCAGCCGTTCAGGCCGACGGTGCCGTCGGCCGCGACGCGGATCTCGATCCGGTCGGGCTGGGCCTGAATGTCTTCCAGCAGGTCACGGTAGCGGTCGGTCAGCGCGGTCAGGCCCTGGTTGGTGGAACCGATCCATGGCCGGTGCAGTTCCGGCCGGTCCCTCAGGTACGGTCCGTCGGCGAGCAGGTCGGTGGCAGCGAGCAGGCCGGCAATGTCTTCGCGGTCCGCTGCCCAGCGCCGCAGGTCACGGTGCAGGTAGCCGGTGAACGTCATCACGGACAGGCCGGCCGTTTGGAAGGCGCGCGCGACGACGGCGCTGGCCGCCGCCTGTTCGAAGGGTTCGCCTCCCAGCAGGGTCAGGCCTTCGGCGCCCGCGGCCACCGCCTGCCCGACGAGGTCGGCGGCGAATTGCCGGGTCGGCACAAGCTCTGCTCCGCGGGCGGCCCAGAGGTGGGGGTTGAAGCATCCGGGGCACCGGATGGAGCAGCCTTGCAGCCAGAGCGCGGCCCGCCGGCCCGGTCCCTCGGCCTCGGTGGCCGGGAGGAACCGCGCGTGCCGGATGAGGCCGGCGTCGGCCGGTGCCGGCGCGCAGCCGTTGTGGAGGCGGGGCTCCGGGGCCGGGCCGCGCGGCTGGCCGGGCGCTCCGGGGCTATCGGTCTGCGGACTCATTGTGGACGTAGTCGCTGGTGGTGACGGCAGTGCGGTGGTAGTCCTCCGTATAGGAGCTGGAGACGCTCTCGGCCTCCAGGAGATCCTCCAAAACCGTGATGTAGTCCAGGCACTCGGCGCCGAAGATGTTGCGGGTCTCGGCCGATACCGCGCCGTCGGGCCTGACCGTGACGATCAGTTGTTGCTGGTCCATCGCTCTTCCTTCGGGGGTCGGTGTTGTCTAGAAATCCACGGTGCGGCCGCCGCGTACCGGCTGCCCGGAAGCTGCGGCGGGCACGGCACCGGCAGGCGACGCCGGGTCGATCGGCTGTCCGGCGTCCGCGTCCAGATCTTCGCTGCCGGTGGCACCGACGGCACGCAAGGCAGCCCACTGCCGGATGGCACCGACTTCCTCGGCCTGCGTGATGGCCAGCGGAATCATGTTGGCGACAGCCCGCTGCAGGTCGTCCAGGCGGACCGGGCGGTCTTCGGCATAGGCGTCGAAGAGTGCGGCGACGACTGCCTGTTCGATTTCTGCGCCGGAATAGTTTTCCGAGGCGTCGGCGAGGAGCCCGACGGCAGTCGGATCGTTGGCGACGGCGTGCAGCTGGTTGGCGGCGGTGCCCTTGCCGGCCATCTGGATCTGCCAAATCACCTGGCGTTCGGCGTCGCTGGGCAGATCGACGAAGAAGATCTCGTCGAAACGGCCCTTGCGCATGAACTCCGGGGGGAGCCGGTCGATGTTGTTGGCGGTGGCGACCACAAAAACCGGATGGCGCTTCTCCTGCATCCAGGTCAGGAACGAGGCGAACACGCGGGCGGAGGTTCCCGAATCGCCCTCGCCGCTGGTGCCTGAGAAACCCTTTTCGATCTCATCGATCCACAGGATCGCCGGCGAGATGGCTTCGGCGGTGGCGATGGCGTTGCGCATGTTCTGTTCGCTGGAGCCGACCAGGCCGGAAAAGACCCGGCCGATGTCCATCCGCAGCAACGGCAGCCCCCAGGCCGAGGCCATCGCCTTGGCCGTCAGGGACTTGCCGCAGCCGGGCACGCCGGTGATCAGCACGCCCTTGGGTGCGGGCAGGCCGAAGTCGGCGGCGGCATCCAGCCAGGAGCCCTTGCGCTTGGCCAGCCACCGCTTGAGGTTGTTCAGCCCGCCAACCTCGTCCAGGCTGATGTTCACGTCCACGTAGTCCAGCAGCCCGGACTTGCGGATGGTCTGGCGCTTCTCGTCCAGCACCACCCTCACGTCGTGCGCGGTCAGCTCGCCGTCGTCGACCATTGCCCGCGCGAAGGCGTTCTCGGCTTCGGCCATGGTCAGGCCGAGCGCCGCCTGGACCATGTTCTCTTGGTCGGCTTCACCCAGGCTGACCTTGATCCGTCCGCCGTCGGCATTCTGGCTGATCATGTGCGCCAGCATGGCCTTGATCTCGTCATGGCTGGGCAGCGGAAAGTCGACCAGCGTGACGGCCTTGTCCAGTTCGGGCGGGATACGCAGCACCGGGGCGACGATGATCAGCACCCGACCGGTGGTGCCTTGCCGGAAGGCGGCAGAGACTTCGCGGACCTTTCGGACCACCTCGGGGTCCGCCGGGCGCTGGTCGGTGCCGAAGTAGGCGTGCAGGTCGAAGAAGATGAAGACCCCCGGATCGTGCGCGCCGAGCACGCGGTCCAGGGCACGCGCCGGGGCCGTGGTGTTGGACTGCTGGCCGTCGCTGGGGGAGAGGAGCCCGCTGCTGGCGTTCCACGTCCAGACGGGGCGCGGGGTGCGCAGCGCGGCGGCGCACTTGAGCACTTCGGCGTGCACCCGTGCTTCTTCATGGCTTTCGACGTACAGCACGGGGATTCGGGCCTTGAACGCCTGGTCAAGCGTTTCAGCAAAAGACATGGGTCTCTCCCCTTAAGGAACGGAACGGGATCTGGCTCTACTTTAGGCATAGTTGGAGGGCCTGAGCGCTTTAGCCGCAGGTTCGGAGCCGCGGGTTCGGCGCAGTTCTCAGCGCCCGACGTCCAGGCTCCAGCTGCCCTCGCTGGTGTCCACCAGGAAATACGTCACCGGGTACGGCTGCCAGGAGAACCGCGTGGTGCTGGTGCCGATCTTGTTGACCACCAGGTTCCGACGCGATTCCTGCCAGGTGTAGACGGCGATGTTGGCGTCACCGGTGTAGCTGAATGCGGCCAGTACCTCATCGCCCTCATAGCGCACCAGCGCAGGGCCGGAGCCGGCGACCGTACCGTCTTCCGGTACGGCGTAAGCGACCGGGCGGACCTCCAGTCGCCAGTCGCCGTCCGCCTCGACATGCAGTGAAAATTCTTCCCGCGCGGTGGCCAGGAGACCGGCCGAGGGCTCGTTCCGGTCGCCGGAGTTGTAGAGGAAGTGGACCGGCCAGTCGGGGTTCTCCGGGTCGTCCACCGCTACGCTGGCGTCCACGCCGCTGTCGATGACGATCTCGAACGGGCCGTCGTAACCGGCCGGCCGCTGGTAGCCGAGGACCGCGTTGCCGGATCCTGCATAGCTGCCGGGTCCGCCGGCTTCGGCCACGGTTCCCTCCCCGGCCGCCG
>NZ_JBNHGL010000280.1:0-3323 GCF_059091245.1 Arthrobacter sp. Y3225116 | reverse complement strand
GCGTGGTCGCCGTCGGCACCCGGGGCCCGCGGCCCCGGCTTTGACGGCCGTACTACCGCGGCTGGGTGTCCGTGAGGTCCTCGGTCCGGTCGTCCTGCAACACGTAGGCCTGCGCCCAGCGCTGCAGCCGGGCATAGGCGTCCCGCCGCACCTCGGTCCGGGAGAGGAACACGTCGTGCAGGGCGTCCTGGACCTGCTCGATGGAGACGGTGTAGCCGAGCCGGACCGCCCGCTCGGTCATGGTGCGGATGTCCAGCACCACGTCGGTGCTCCTCATGTCCTCGTGCCAGACCGAGCCGTTCATGCTGCGGGTCGAAGACATCACCAGCACCGGGATCTCGAGCTTGAGGCCCTTCGCGACCTTCGACTGTCCCTCCCAGATGGCGCTGAGCCAACCGGCGCGCACGGGGAAGGACTCCGGCGGCCGCAGCTTGGGGTCCAGGTCCCATTCGCCCTCCGCGGTGCTGCTGATGCTGCGGTAGTAGAAGCCTCGGACCGGCAATCTGATCTCGGTTTCCGGCTTCAGCCGGGACAACGGTTCCAGCACCGCGCCGGCGGCGCGCCGGACCAGGGAACTGCCGTGCATTTCCAGCCAGGGACTGTTCAGGACCAGGGCGCGCAGCTCGCCCGGGTGTTCCGCCGCCCACAGGGCAGCCACCAGCCCTCCGGTGGAGTGTCCCATCAGCGTGATCTTCGTCTCCGACTGGCCGCGTTCCTCACGGATCAGGTCCAGCGCCAGCGAAATCTCGTCCTCGTACTGGCGCAGGTCCGTCACAAAGCCCGCCGGATCTCCCTCCCGCAGGCTGCGTCCGTGGTGGTGCAGGTCCAGCGCGAAGAACGCCACGCCTTGGCGGTGCCAGAACTCTGCCAGTTCCGTGTTGAAGAAATAGTCGCTCCAACCGTGCACATACAGGACGGCGTGCCCGCCGGGGGAGCGCTGCGGGGAGTGCGGCAGGTAGCGGATCAGCGTCGCCCGCTGCTCCCGCCCGCCGGGGGCCGGCACTTGCAGGACCGTGGACTCGAACTCCGGGCCGAGGATGTCTTCCTGCCAGTCGGCTGCCGTCGCCACGGTGGTCCTTCCTCTCTGTTCGGTTGCTGCCCCCATGTTATCGCCGGGTGGACACGGTTTGGTGCGGCGGCCTCCGCACGGAAAACTAGGACCATGCGCCTCTACCCCGCCTTCTTCCGCGCCGCGTTCTCCTGGATGGACGCCGAGCGTGCACACCGGATCGGTTTCCAGCTCATCCGCGCCGCGCACCGGTGCGGGGCCGGGGCAGTGCTGCGCCGCGTCACGCGCCCGGATCCGTCCCTGGCCACCGAGGCGCTGGGCCTGACCTTCCCCTCGCCGTTCGGCCTGGCAGCGGGCTTCGACAAGGAAGGTTTCGGCATCGAGGCGCTGGCCGACCTGGGCTTCGGCGCGGTGGAGGTCGGCACCATCACCGGGAGCGCGCAGCCGGGCAACGCGCAGCCCCGGCTGTTCCGGCTGGTCGAGGACCGCGCCGTGATCAACCGGATGGGCTTCAATAACGACGGCGCGGCGGCCGTGGCACCGCGGATCGCCGCCGCCCGGCGCGGGCTGGCTTCCCGATACGGCACGCTCCGGCCCGTCATCGGCGTGAACATCGGCAAGACCAAGGTGGTGGAACTGGCCGATGCCACCGAGGACTACCTGAAGAGCACCCGGCTGTTGGCCCGGTCCGCCGACTACCTCGTGGTCAACGTTTCGTCGCCGAACACGCCCGGACTGCGGCTGCTGCAGAACGTGGAGACGCTGCGACCGCTGCTGCGGGCAGTGGGGGAGACCGCCGATTCCGCGGCCGGCCGCCATGTCCCGTTGCTGGTGAAGATCGCCCCGGACCTCAGCGACGAGGACATCGACGACGTCGCCCGGCTCGCGCTGGAACTGAACCTGGACGGCATCATCGCGACCAACACGACGGTTTCCCGCGAGGGCCTTGTCTCGGACCAAAGCAAGATCGCTGCCTGCGGCGAGGGCGGCCTCTCCGGCGCCCCGTTAAAGCAGCGCTCCCTCGAGGTGTTGCGCCGGCTGCGCACCGCCGTCGGGGACGACCTGGCGCTGATATCCGTGGGCGGTGTCGAGACGGCCGGCGACGTGCAGCAGCGGCTGGATGCCGGGGCCACCCTGGTGCAGGGCTATACGGCGTTCCTATACGAGGGACCCTTCTGGGCCGGCCGCATCAACCGCGGCCTGGCCAAGCGGCGCCGCTGAACGGCCCTGCACGGCGTCATTCCGAAACCGGGCTGGGCCATCCGGAGCCCGGCCGGACCTCGAGGGCATGCAATAGGGCCGGGAGCCGCAATGCTCCCGACCCTTGGCATGCGAAAGGGCCGGGAGCCGCGATGCTCCCGACCCTTCGACCGGTCCCTCCCCTGGATCAGGCGGGGTATTCGCCGCGCTTGACCTGCGGCTTCGGCAGGCGCATCCGGCGCAGCTGCAGCCCGCGCATGACGCCGTACCAGACCGCCCCGCGCTCGACCTCGCCAAACTTGGCGGCCAGGCGCTTCTTGAGCTGGCGGCCGAGGATGAAGGCGTCGATGGCGACCAGCGCCAGCAGCACCCAGAAGCCGAACAGGATGAACGCCTGGACGTTGAGGTCGCGGATAAAGCTGAGGACCACGAAGATGAGGGCGAAGACGATCAGGAATTCGCCCAGCACCCAGCGGGCGTCCACGAAGTCGCGGACGAAGCGCTTCTGCGGCCCCTTGTCGCGCAGCGGCAGAAAGCGCTCGTCGCCGGTGTTCATGGCCTCGCGCATCTTCAGCCGCTGATCCGCCATGGCGGCCCGGTTGGCCTCCTTGGCGGCCTTGCGGTCGTTCGGGACCAGGGGGCGCTTGCGCGCAGCTTCCTGGTCCTTGCGCCGGGGCGTGGGCGCGCCCTTGCCGTATCGAGGCTGCTGGGCGTCGTTGGCCTGGTCGATGGTTTCCTGGGGCGTGGGAGCCTCTTTTTTACGTCCGAACACCAGTCAAGAATACCGGACAGCGTACGGCCGTTGTCCCCCTTGGGGCCCGGGCCGCCGGGGCAGCCACGGGGCATCGTCGCGACGGTGCCCGGGCGATAGGGTGTCGACTATGACCAATGTGAACGTAGACGAACTTGCGGCCGCCGTCGACGCCGGCATGGGGCTCACCATCTCCTCGTTGGAACAGCTGGTTTCCATCCCGGGGATCGCCTGGCCGGCCTTCGACCCGGAGGACCTCGCGCGCAGCGCGGATGCCGTAGCAGGCATGGTCCGGGAGCTGGGCCTGGAGGACGTGCAGATCCTCAGCGTGGCGAACGGCGAGGCCGCCGGCGGCCCCGCCGT
>NZ_JBNHGL010000279.1:0-3346 GCF_059091245.1 Arthrobacter sp. Y3225116 | reverse complement strand
GCTGCACGTGCCCGCCCCGTCCGGCGCCCCGGTGAATCCGGTGCGAGGCGTGCCGCTGTCCTCCCGCAACGCAGCCATGGTGCAGCGCCTGGATGCGCAGGCGGTTCCCCAGGTGGAAC
The DNA here is from genome assembly GCF_059091245.1 of Arthrobacter sp. Y3225116. Taxonomy (NCBI): domain Bacteria; kingdom Bacillati; phylum Actinomycetota; class Actinomycetes; order Micrococcales; family Micrococcaceae; genus Arthrobacter; species Arthrobacter sp. Y3225116. The sequence continues at coordinate 3,227 of NZ_JBNHGL010000279.1, read as the reverse complement.
GGGTCGCCGCTCTGTGGCGCCAGCTGACTGCCGTACCGGCGTGGGAGGGACCGGCGCTGTGGCTGCACGGCGACCTCCACCCGGGGAACCTGGTGGTGGACGGCAACCGGTTGGCGGCCGTCATCGACTTCGGCGACATCACCGCGGGCGATCCGGCCACCGACCTGGCTGCCGCCTGGCTGGTGTTTGATGCCCCGGGGCGCCGGGAGTTTATTGCGGCCGTCGAAGCGCGCACCGACGTTTCCCCGGAGACCTGGCAGCGCGCCCGCGGCTGGGCGTTGAACATCGCGACGGTGCTGCTGACCTCCTCGGATGACAACAGGTTGTTGCGCGGCGTGGGGGAGCGGGCGCTGGCCGAAGTCCTGTCCGGGAGCTAGCCGCCGCGCCGCCGCCGCAGTAGCATGGCCGGATTGCTGCCCAGGAAGTGCGTCCACGGGAGGAGTGGCGATGCCCGGCCCCACAGGTCTGCAGCTGCATGCAACGGTGCTGGGAGCGCCCGATCCGTTGGCCTTGGCGCAGTTTTACGGTCGGCTGCTGGGCTGGGACATCCGCACCAACGAGCCAGACTGGGTGACACTGGCCAATCCGGGCGGTGGGCCGGGGCTGTCCTTCCAGCTGGAGGAGGACTACCGCCCGCCGGTCTGGCCCGAAGAACCCGGCGAACAGCAAATGCTGATGCACCTGGACATCCTCGTCGAGAACCTGGCCGCCGCCTGTTCTCACGCCGAGTCGGTAGGGGCCGAACGTGCCGGATTCCAACCGCAGGACGACGTCCGGGTGTACTTCGACCCGGCGGGGCACCCGTTCTGCCTCTTCGAACGCTAGGCGCGGCACTCAAGGTTTTTCGCCGCTGCTCCGGTTTGGGCCCCTGCTCCACCTAATAAGCGGAGCAGGAGCCCGAATTGGAGCGTAGCCCCCGCCGCCCGCCCCGGCTCGGAGCCTCGCCTTAGTCCGGCGGTGCCGTGCCGTCGAACAGCCGGGAGCGGATCAGGAAGCGTTTGCCCTCCGGCGCCTCCACCGAGAACCCGCTGCCGCGTCCGTCCACCACGTCCACGGTCAGATGCGTGTGCTTCCAGTACGCGAACTGCTCCCGCGACATCCAGAAGTCCAGGCTCCCGCGGCCGGGAAGGTCGAACGTGCCCAGCAGCACGTCCGCATCGCCGGTGAGGAATTCACCGGCCGGATAGCACATGGGGGAGGAACCGTCGCAGCAGCCGCCGGACTGATGGAACATCAGCGGTCCGTGAACCTCCCACAGTTTTTGCAGCAGCCCGACGGCCGGTCCGGTGAGCGCCACCCGGGAACAATCCTCCCCGGGCAGCGCCACCGCGGCCTCGAGCGCCGCCTCGTGTTTCCCGGCGGGCGGGGCGGGTGCACCCTGCCCCTGCGGTGAAGCAGACGCCATGACGTGACCTGTCTTTAGAAGAAGCCGAGCTTGTTCTCGTTGTAGCTGACCAGCAGGTTTTTGGTCTGCTGGTAGTGGTCCAGCATCATCGCGTGGTTCTCGCGGCCGATGCCCGAGGACTTGTAGCCGCCGAACGCCGCTCCCGCCGGGTAGGCGTGGTAGTTGTTCACCCACACCCGGCCCGCCTGGATTTCGCGCCCTGCCCGGTAGGCCACGTTCCCGTTGCGGCTCCACACGCCGGCGCCCAGCCCGTAGAGTGTGTCGTTCGCGATCTGCAGGGCTTCCTGATAGTTCCCGAACCGGGTAACCGAGACGACCGGCCCGAAGATCTCTTCCTGGAAGATCCGCATGCTGTTGTCGCCCTCGAAGATGGTGGGCTTCACATAGTAGCCGTCGGCGAGGTCCCCGTCGAGGATGTTCCGGCCGCCGCCGGTCAGGACCTTCGCGCCCTCCTGCTGGCCGATGTCCATGTAGGACAGGATCTTCTCGAGCTGGTCGTTGGAGGCCTGGGCGCCGACCTGCGTGGCCGTGTCCAGCGGGTTGCCCTGGATGATCGACTCGGTCCGGGCCAGTGCGTCGGCCATGAACGAGTCGTAGATCGACTCCTGCACCAGTGCCCTCGAAGGGCAGGTGCAGACTTCGCCCTGGTTGAACGCGAACAGGGTGAAGCCCTCCAGCGCCTTGTCGTAGAACGCGTCGTTTTCGGCGGCCACATCGGAGAAGAAGATGTTCGGGCTTTTCCCGCCCAGCTCCAGCGTGACCGGAATCAGGTTCTGCGACGCGTACTGGCTGATCAGCCGGCCGGTGGTGGTCTCGCCGGTGAACGCGATCTTGCGGATCCGCGGGCTGGACGCCAGCGGCTTGCCGGCCTCCACGCCGAATCCGTTGACCACGTTGACCACGCCCGCCGGCAGGATGTCCGCGATCAGTTCCATCAGCACCAGGATGGACGCCGGTGTCTGCTCCGCAGGCTTAAGAACGACGGCGTTGCCCGCCGCGAGCGCGGGAGCCAGCTTCCACGTGGCCATCAGGATGGGGAAGTTCCAGGGGATGATCTGCCCGACCACACCCAGCGGCTCGTGGTAATGGTAGGCGGTGGTGTCGTCGTCCAGTTGGGACAGCCGGCCCTCCTGGGCCCGGATGGCCGAGGCGAAGTAGCGGAAGTGGTCGGCGGCCAGCGGGATGTCGGCGGCCAGGGTCTCGCGCACAGCCTTGCCATTGTCCCAGGTCTCCGCCACGGCCAGCAGTTCCAGGTTCTCCTCGATCCGGTCCGCGATCCGGTTCAGCACTGCGGCCCGGTCCGCCACCGAAGTCTTGCCCCACGACGGTGCCGCCTTGTGGGCGGCGTCCAACGCCAGTTCGATGTCCTCGGCGGTCCCGCGTGCCACCTCACAGAACGTTTTGCCGGTCACGGGCGAGGGGTTCTCGAAGTATTGGTTCTTTACCGGGGCGACCCATTCGCCGCCGATCCAGTTCTCGTAGCGCTGCTTGAAGCTGACGGGTGATCCCTCGGTTCCGGGCTGGGCGTAAACAGTCATGGTCGACTCCTCTGGCTTCGGTGTCCGGACCCCCACGGCCCGGCAGACGGCACTGTCTGTGTCACCAGAGCCTACGGAGGGCAACGTTGCAATCAGGTTGCAGCGGTCGTCCTCGCGGCGGCTCCGGCCGCGGCATTCTCCGAAGGGCCCAGTCAAGCCCCGGCCTCCAACCGCACCGGCACCGTTGCGAAGGGCCCAGTCAAGCCCCGGCCTCCAACCGCACCGGCACCGTTGCGAAGGGCCCAGTCAAGCCCCGGCCTCCAACCGCACCGGCACCGTTGCGA
>NZ_JBNHGL010000278.1:0-3380 GCF_059091245.1 Arthrobacter sp. Y3225116 | reverse complement strand
TGGGCAAAGAGCACCGCCGCCGAGGGCGCCCCCGTTGCGGCACCGAAGCGCAGGGAGTCACGCAACACGTCGACTCCGGAACCGGGCTCGGCGAGCGCCCAGGCCTCCTGCCAGTCCACGCCCAGCAACAACGCCGAGGCAACCTGATCCAGAGCCGCCTTCGTCGTTCCCAGGCTGGTGGCGGCGAGGGCGGCCACGGCGTGGGGCAGGGGCAGTCCCGCTGCCAACATCGCGCCCAACAAGTCCAAATGCAGGGCCGGATCGTCGGCCGCTTCGTCGCTGCCGCCACCCTTCCGGGTTACGCCTGAAACCATCGGCCGCTTCGCGGGGACGCGGCGGGCACCGACCAGTCCCGGATTCAGCAGCCAGGCAGCAGCAAAGAGCAGTACACCGGCCAGCACCGGAATCACAGGCCCTCCCTTCCGGCAGCATGGCGCATGAGCTGCCGGGACCAGACGCGTGCGCCGACCATGAGTGCCGCCCCGGTGACCAGGACCGGCCACCCCGTCGGTGACAGCAGCAGCGTGGCGACGGGGTCGGCACCCATGGCAGCGCCGAGCCCTAGGCCCAGCAGCGGCAGCCACCCGAGCAGGGCCGCGGTGGCCTGCGGTCCCGCCAGGGCGGTTCTCCGCGCAGCCCTGGCATCAAGCCGATGCTGCAGGTGCCGCGCATAATTCTCCAGCAACAATGACAGTGGTGCCCCGGTCCTCTCGGAAACCTCCCAACAGGAAGCCAGATCATGCCACATCCGTTGCACGGCGGCGGCCTCGGGTCGTACCCGCCGGCCGTCGCCCCGCTCCTGCCTGCGCAGAACCGGTCCGATTCCCAGGCCCAGGTCCGCGGCCTGTGCTGCCGCCTCGAGGGTCGGGAGCAACAGCCCGGCTTCCCGCGCTGCCGCACCCGGCTCCGGCCCCGTTCCACCCCGCCGCCGTGCCCCCGGAGTGGACCGGTCGGGCGGTCCCGCCGCCGCATAGACGGAGAGCATGTCCGGCCAGAGCTGGGCCGGCGTGCGCCCGGCACTCAACAGCGCCGCCAACTGCCGCACGAAGAGGGGCAACTGGTCCAATTCGGCGACGTCGGACCGCCGCCTCGTCCTGCTGCCGGCCGACGCCCGGCAGAAGCCGCGGCGCACCTCGGCTGACAGGGATCCGCGCCTCGGCAACAGCAGCAGGCAGGCGGCCGCAGACAACAGGAAGAACGCGAGGCCGGTCACGGGAACAACCGTTCGTTGAGTTCGTCCGCTCCAGGCGAGTGCCTGATGCCGGCTCCGTCAGCGGCCAGCGCCGGAATGGTCTGCAGGCCACCGGAGGGATCGCGCCGCAGCAGGCAGATCTCCCGCACGCAGCGCCCTTCTCCGGTCCGGTGCATCGAGATCACCAGGTCCAGTGCGCTCGCCGCCTGAAGTACGACCGCTTCGGCGCTCATCCCGGCGAGCGCGCCCATGGCTGCCAGCCTGGCCGGGACCGCCGCGGCGGAGTTCGCGTGGATGGTGCCGCCGGCTCCGGCGTGGCCGGTGTTCATCGCCGCGAGGAACTCGCGGACCTCCGCTCCCCGGCACTCTCCGACCACCAACCGGTCCGGCCGCATCCGCAGGGCCTGCCGAACCAGCTCCGCCATGCCGACTGACCCGGTGCCCTCGACGTTGCTGGTCCGGCTCTGCAGGCCCACCACATGCGGATGGTCCGGGTCCAGTTCGGCGGCATCCTCGACCAAGACCATCCGTTCCTGAGGACCGGCGATCCCCAACATCGCCGACAGCAAGGTCGTCTTGCCTGACCCGGTGGCTCCGCAGATCAGGAAGTTCAGGCGCTGCCCGACGATGGCTTCGAGGTAGGGCTGCCACTGCGGCGCGGCGATGAGCAGTTCCGCGAGCGTGAAGCGGCGCGGACGATGGAGCCGGATCGAGAGCAGCGTCCCGCCGGTCGAAACCGGTGGCAGCACGGCATGGACCCGGTAACCCGCCAGGCGCACATCCGCGCACGGGTTCCCGTCGTCGAGCCTGCGCCCGCCGGCTGCGACCAGGCGTACGGCCAGCGCCCGGACCTCGGCGTCGTTGGCAAAAGCGACGGAGGCACGGACCAGACCGCGTTCGCCGTCGGTCCAGATGTCCTGCGCGCCATTCACCAGGATGTCCGTGGCCCCCGCGTCCGCCAGCGGTTGCAGCGGCCCCAGTCCGCGCAAGTCGGCGGCCAGTGAGTCCACCGCCTGCAACGTACCGGCCGTTCCCAGCAAACGGCCGCTCGACTGAACGGCTGCTGCCAGTCGGGCTCCCGTCACCGGCGATGGATCGGAGAGCACCGCGCGGCGGAAAGGCTCCAGACCAATGCCGGGGGCCGCTGCCGGGGCAGCCCGCCTGCGTCCCGCCCCGTTCATGACCTGTTGCCCTGCCCCGGTGCGGGGTTCAGGCGCTCCAGCAGGCCGGCGCACAACGCGCGGATCCGCCTGTTCGAGGCCAGATCCAGCAGACGCCCGCCCCGCTGTGCCGCCGGGACCGCGCGCAGGTACGGCACGTAGCCGGCCAACGGCACCCCCAGCTCGTCGGCGATCAACTGTTCGTCGGCTCCCGCCGGCAACGGTCCCCGGACCACCAGGTGCAGGTTTGTTCCGGTTTCGGCCGCTGCCGCCGCTGCCGCCGCGGCCCGCAGGGAGCGGCTGTCCGTTCGGGCCAGCAGCACAGTGTCGTGAGCCGGCGGCACGGTCTGGGGTGGTCTTCTCAGCCGTCCGGCGTCGACAACCACCAGGCCAAAGGCACCTGCCGCGGCGGCCATGATTTCCGCCGCCACCTCGTCCTGCGGGACGCCGTGCAAGGCGGGGTCGCCTGTCCCCGGCCAAGACAGCAGGGAGAATCCGCCGGTCGCCGGCAAGGACGCCGCCAGTTGCACCGGGTTCACCGTTCCCTGCACCGCTGCCAGATCCGGCCAGGCCAGGCCCGGGACGTCGGCGGCGCCCAAAGCCGCCGAGAGCCCTCCGCCGAGCGGGTCGTCGTCCACCAAGACCGTGGCCGTTCCCGACCGGGCAGCCTCCGCGGCCAGCCAGGCGGCCAGGGTAGAGGCCCCTACTCCACCGCTGGCCCCGTGCACGGCAACCACCTTCCCTGCCGTTTCACGCCGCCAGGTCCGGCTCAGGTATTCCGCCAACCACACCGCGCCCTCGGGCAACACCGCCACCCGGCCGGCGCCCGTGGAGGCCGCCAGGTCCCACAGGGCCGGTGCTTCGTCGATGAATCCGACCACGATGATGTCCCCGCCGCTCCGCTGCACCCGGTGATGCCCGGCGGTGCCCAGAAGCATCGGGGCGGCTCCACGAGCGGCATTCGGGGTCCCCGGCAATCCGTCGGGGCGCCCGTCGGGGCGAAGTGCCAGCCCGGCCGCCGCCGCGAT
>NZ_JBNHGL010000277.1:0-3380 GCF_059091245.1 Arthrobacter sp. Y3225116 | reverse complement strand
GCCCGGGCGGACAGCGCGCCGGGCGAGGCGGAGCCCGGCGGCCGGCGCCGCCGTCGTCATGATTGGACTCAGTCCAGATAATTTTCTGGACTCAGTCCAAAAAAGGTGAGAGAATCGTTTCATGGTCGAGATGAGGGATCCGGAGGACTTGTTGCGCGAGGCGTCGCTGCGCGTGACCCGTCCGCGGGCGGCGGTGCTGGAAGCAGTCCGTGCGCACCCGCATGCCGACGCCGACACCATCATCGGTGTGGTGCGGGACGAACTCGGCGGCGTCTCCAAGCAGGCCGTGTACGACGTGCTGGCGGCGCTGACGGACGCCCGGCTGCTGCGCCGGATCGAGCCCTCGGGGTCCCCGGCGCGCTTTGAGGCCCGCGTCGGCGACAACCACCACCATGTGGTGTGCCGGTCGTGCGGCAATATTGCCGACGTCGACTGCACCGTGGGCGAGGCACCGTGCCTGACGGCGGCCGACAACCACGGTTTCGCGATCGACGAAGCCGAGGTCACCTTCTGGGGCACCTGCCCCGCCTGCACTGCCACCAAAGACCTTCAATTGGAAGATCCGACAAGGAGCGATAACTAAATGGCTGATAACACCAAGCCGTTGACAACTGTTGCGGGCGCGCCCGTAGCCGATAACCAGGACAGCCTGACCGCGGGTCCCCGCGGCCCGATGCTGCTGCAGGACGTCTGGTTCCTGGAGAAGATGGCGCACTTCGACCGCGAGGTCATCCCCGAGCGCCGCATGCACGCCAAGGGCTCCGGTGCTTTCGGCACCTTCACGGTGACCAACGACATCACCAAGTACACCAAGGCCAAGATCTTCTCCGAGGTCGGCAAGAAGACCGAACTGTTCGCCCGCTTCTCCACCGTCGCCGGCGAGCGCGGCGCGGCCGACGCCGAGCGTGACATCCGCGGCTTCTCGGTCAAGTTCTACACCGAAGAGGGCAACTGGGACCTGGTGGGCAACAACACCCCGGTGTTCTTCTTCCGCGACCCGCTGAAGTTCCCGGACCTGAACCACGCAGTGAAGCGTGATCCGCGCACCAACCTGCGCAGCGCCGAGAACAACTGGGACTTCTGGACCAACCTGCCGGAGGCCCTGCACCAGGTCACCATCGTCATGTCCGACCGCGGCATCCCGGCGTCCTACCGCCACATGCACGGCTTCGGCTCGCACACCTACAGCTTCATCAACGACGCCGGCGAGCGCTACTGGGTGAAGTTCCACCACCGCACGCAGCAGGGCATCAAGAACCTCACCGACGCCGAGGCCGCCGCGCTGGTCGGCGAGGACCGCGAGTCGCACCAGCGCGACCTGCTCGAGTCCATCGACCGCGGCGACTTCCCGAAGTGGAAGCTCATGGTCCAGATCATGCCCGAGGCCGACGCGGAGACCTACAGGTACCACCCGTTCGACCTGACCAAGGTCTGGTCCAAGAAGGACTACCCGCTGATCGAGGTCGGCGAGTGGGAGTTGAACCGCAACCCGGAGAACTACTTCGCCGACGTCGAGCAGGCTGCCTTCACCCCGGCCAACGTGGTTCCGGGCATCAGCTTCTCGCCGGACCGGATGCTGCAGGGACGCCTGTTCTCCTACGGCGACGCGCAGCGCTACCGCCTGGGTGTCAACCACCACCAGATCCCGGTGAACTACCCGCGCGGTGCCGGGCTGGTCAACTCCTTCCACCGTGACGGCTCCATGCGCGTCGACGGCAACCAGGGCGCGACGCCGGGCATCGAGCCCAACGGCTACGGCCGCTGGCAGGAACAGCCGGCCTACCGCGACCCGGCCCAGGCCGTGGGCGCCGTGGCCGACCGGTTCAACTTCCGCGAAGACGACGACAACTACTTCGAGCAGCCCGGCATCCTCTTCCGCGAGAAGATGACCGCCGAGCAGCGGCAGGTCCTCTTCGAGAACACCGCCCGTGCCATCGACGGCGCTTCCCAGGCGACCATCGAACGCCACATCGCCAACTGCACCAAGGCCGACCCGGCCTACGGCGAAGGCGTGCGCAAGGCCATCGAGGCCCTGCAGGCCGGCAAGATCTCCCCGGTCGACGTGAACACCGACTCGGCGTAACACCCCCAGCCTGACCAAGGCATGAAACTGCCCGGGACCGCCTCAACAGCCGGTCCCGGGCAGTTTTTCGTTCCGGGCCCCTACTTCTCCAGGAGGTGCCCGCGGCCGAACATCTTCGCGGCATCGCGCGCGCTCGGCGTGCCGGCATCCAGGTCCGCCCCGGCCGCCAGCAGCCTGGACACCACGGCGTCCTCGCCCTTGAACAGGGCGCCGGCGATCGGCGACTGGTCGCGCACGTTGCGGATATCGGGGTTGGCCCCGCGTTCCAGCAGCATGCCCACGGTCTCTTCCTGCCCGTGATAGGCGGCCAGCATCAGCAGGGTGTTGTGGTCGGAATCCAGCGCATCCACGGGCAGCCCGTGGTCGAGGAACTCCGCGAGCTCGCCGGTCTTGCCCTCGCGGGCCAGGTCCATGGCGAGCGCAACCACGCGTCGGGTCTGTTCTTCATTGAGCGGTATATCGTTCGTCACTCCCCCAGAGTATGCGAGCCCCTGCCGAATCACGACGGCGGAGCGCCCCCTTCCGTCCCGCGGCGGATCCTGCAGGGTGTCACCACGGCACCGCGCGGACTCCTCAGGCGGCGGCCGCCAGGAAACGTTCCAGGAGCAGAGTGAACGCCGCCGCCGGCTCTCCGGCCTGGTCGGCAACCACCTGCCCGAACCACAGGCCGCACACACCGGCGGCGAAGAGCGTTCCTTCGGCCGCCGCCGTCTGCTCCCCTGCCCCGCGGGCCCGCAGCCACCCGGTGGCGGCATCGCGCCAGCGGACGAACCCGGGCGGCCGCAGGGGCGGCACCGGATCGGTGGTGTGCCTGGCGGCCGCCTGCTGGATGGCCGCTTCGAATCCCAGGCGCTGCAGGGCCCGGCTGTGCGGCGTCTGCGAGTGCTCCCACACCTGGAGCAGCAACTGCCGCAGCTCCGGAACCGCCAGGCCGGCCAACTGCTCCGGCGAGGGCGCGGAGAGATCGGCCTCGACCCGTTGCACAATCTCCTCGAGCAACTGTTCCCGGTGCCCGAAGTGATAGACCAGCATGTAGCTGCTGATGCCCAGGGCTTCGGCCAGCGGGCGGAAGGACAGGTCCGCCAGGTTCTTGTCCTGCAGGTAGGCCAGGATGTCCTCGAGCAGCTGCGGCTTGCGCTGCGGGTTCTGCGGTCTGGCCATGCGGGGTGCCCTGCCTCCTTCTGCGTGGGACCTGAAGCGCGCCGACGCGGGGCGGGCGCTGCTGGATGCGGCCGGCCATCGGCTCGGCTTCAGCATAGTCGTTGCGGGCCGCTGATCGCCCGCGGGCCGGACCGCC
>NZ_JBNHGL010000276.1:0-3395 GCF_059091245.1 Arthrobacter sp. Y3225116 | reverse complement strand
GGAAGGCCGCTGCGGCTCGAGCACCCCACCGGCTACCTGGACGTCGGCGCGGAACTGGCCGCCGGCCCCGCCGGCATCACCACCACTTCCTCCACGGTGCTGCGGACGGCGCGGAAGCTGTTCGACGGCACCGTCTTTCCCCGAGACCGGGCCGCCCCGCAACCACGTGAAGGAAGACCATGACACCCCAGCACCGCGACATCGCCCACCTGGGCAACATCGAACTGTTCACCGACAAGTTCGACGAGAGCTACTGGTTCTTCAACGACCTGTTGGCCATGCGGGAGGTCGCCCGCGCCGGAGACTCGGTCTTCCTGCGCACCTGGGACGACTACGAAAACTGGAGCATCAAGCTCACCCCGCGCCAGGCCTCCGGCGTCGGACTGGTCGCGCACCGGGCGGCCTCACCCGAGGCGCTGGACCGGCTGGTGGCTTCGATCCAGGAATCCGGGCAGGGCGGACAGTGGCGGGACGGGGAATTCGGCGTCGGGCCGTCGTTCCACTTCGCGGACCCGGACGGCCACCCGATGTCCGTCTACTACGAGACCGAGTGGTACCGGGCCACGGACGACAAGCCGGCCCTGAAGAACCAGGCGTCCCGCTTCCCCGGCCACGGGGTCAACGCCCGCCGGCTGGACCACATCAACTACCTGGCGGCCAACGTGGAGGAGAACGCGAAGTTCTCGGCCGACGTCCTTGGCCTGAGGGACAGCGAACTGATCCGGCTGGACAACGGACGCATCGCGGCCCATTGGTTCCGGTTCGGCCAGAAGTCCTATGACCTCGTCTACTCGGCCGACCACCTGGGCGCCTCCGGCCGCCTGCACCACATCGCCTTCGCCCCGGACACCCGCGAAGACATCCTCAAGGCCGCCGACATCTTCCTGGAGAACGGCATCCACATCGAGTCCGGCCCGCACAAGCACACCATCAACCAGACGTTCTTCCTCTACGTCTACGAGCCGGGCGGAAACCGCATCGAGTTCGCCAACGCCGGCGCGCGGCTCCTGCTGGCACCGGACTGGGAACCGGTGGTCTGGACCGAGACGGAACGGAAGAAGGGCCAGGCCTGGGGCATGCAGACCATCTCGACCTTCCATACCCACGGCACGCCGCCCGTCGAGGTGCCGGACACGCACTGAGAACCGATGGGCTAGGTTATTGGCAACAACTTTGTCAGCACACTATCCAAGCATGGAGCAACCTCCCGTGAGCACCGCCAGCCAAACTGCCGCACCCCGATCAACCGACTCGGCCGCCGTCGTCGCGGGGCTGAAAAGGGCGATCGACCGGGGCGAACTCGTGCCCAATCAACGACTGGTGGAGGCGGACATCTGCGCCGAGTTCCATGCCAGCCGGGCCACCGTCCGGGCGGCGCTGGCGGAGCTGACGCTGGAGGGGCTGGTGGAGCGCATCCAAAACCGGGGCGCCCGGGTGCGCGCGGTCGCGGTAGAGGAAGCGGTGGAAATCACCGAGGTCCGCGCCGCCCTGGAAGCCATCTGCGCGGCCAAGGCCGCCGAACAGGTCACCGACGAGGACGTGCAGGAACTCCAGGCCCTGGGCGAGTCCATGAACCGGGCCGTGGCCGCCGGCGACCTGCTGCAGTATTCGGACCTGAACAAGACCCTGCACCGCCGGGTCGTCGAATTGAGCCGGCACGCAACGGCGGCCGCCCTGATCGCGCGCCTGCGCGGCCAGAGCGTCCGCTTCCAGTTCCGGCTGGCCATGCAGCCGGGCCGGCCGGCCGTATCGCTGCCCGAACACCTGGAGATTCTGGACGCGGTCTGCGCCAAGGATCCGGAACGGGCCGCCGCAGCCATGGATAAGCACCTCAAGAGCGTCGCCAATGCCATCACGCGGGCGGCCGAGGAGCCCGGCCGCTAAAGAAGCCGGTTCCCCTGCCGCCCGCAATCGAACAGCATGCCTTCGGCCAACGGAGGCATGGAAGAGACGCCGGCCCCGGCCGGCGGGGATAGGGGAATCATGAGTGCACAGAACCTGCAGGACGTCCTGGACCAGGCCGGCAATACGGTGGAGCTGCTGCGCAATTCGCAGATCGGCGCCTATGTTTACCCGGTGGTGGCACCGGAATTCACCAACTGGCGCAGCGAGGTTTGGGCCTGGCGGGAGACCGCCGTGCTGTACGACCAGTCCCACCACATGGACAATCTGTTCATCAAGGGCCCCGATGCGCTGAGACTGATCTCCGACACCGCGGTCAACTCGGTGGCCACCTTCCCGGTGAACAGGGCCAAGCAATATGTCCCGACGACGCCGTCCGGGCACGTGATCGGCGACGGCATCCTCTTTCACGAGGCCGAGGACCAGTTCGTCTACGTGGGGCGTTCCCCCGCGGCCAACTGGCTGCTCTTCCACGGACAGACCGGCGGGTACGACGTGGAGCTGGAGGTGGACCGGCGGTCGCCGTCGCGGCCGATGGGCAAGCCCGTGCAGCGCAGGTACTGGCGGTTCCAGATCCAGGGTCCGAACGCGTGGCAGGTCATCGAAAAGCTCAACGGCGGCACCGTGGAGCAGCTGAAATTCTTCAGCATGGACCACATGCAGGTGGCCGGGGCACAGGTGCGCACGCTCCGCCACGGCATGGCCGGCGCCCCCGGGCTGGAGCTCTGGGGGCCCTACGAGTCCTACGAGCGCGTCCGCGAATTCATCCTGGACGCCGGCCGGGAGTTTGGCCTGCTGGCCGTCGGCGCCCGGGCCTACTCGTCCAACACCTTGGAATCGGGCTGGATTCCGTCCCCGCTGCCGGCCATCTACTCGGGGGAAGAGCTGCGCCCGTACCGGGAATGGCTGGGCGCGGACAGCTACGAAGCCGTCAACGCCGTGGCCGGCAGCTTCGTCTCCGACAACATCGAGGATTACTACCTGAACCCGTGGGAGCTGGGCTACGGCTCCTTCGTCAAGTTCGACCACGACTTCATCGGCCGCGACGCGCTGGAGAAGATCGACGGCGAGGCGCAGCGGAAGAAGGTCACGCTGGCCTGGAACGCCGAGGACATGACCAAGATCTTCGCCTCGCTGTTCGACACGGAGGGGACGCCCTACAAGTACTTCGACCTGCCCAACGCCAACTACGGCTCCTCGAACTACGATTCCATTGTCGACGCCGGCGGCACGAACGTGGGCCTGTCCCTGTTCACCGGTTACAGCGCCAACGAGCGGCGGGCGCTGTCGCTGGCCACGGTCAACCCCGACGTCGAAATCGGTACCGAGGTGAACGTGGTCTGGGGCGAGCCCGACGGCGGCACCCGCAAGACCACCGTGGAACCGCACCGGCAGCTGGAAGTCCGGGCCGTGGTCAGCCCGGCGCCCTACTCCGTCACCGCGCGCAAGGAATACCGCGGCGGCTGGCGGACCGCCCAGGCCGTCTGAACCGG
>NZ_JBNHGL010000275.1:0-3401 GCF_059091245.1 Arthrobacter sp. Y3225116 | reverse complement strand
CCGCCTACGACAAGGGAGCCGCGCTGCGTGAACGCGCAGCAGGCTCCGGCGAGGCCTAGGACGGTGGGTCCCCAGCCGCCGAGGAAGCCGTCGGGGTCTTCGGCGCGGGGGGTGACCGATCCGGTCCGCTACCCCCAGCACGCTCCGGCACCGGTGCGCACCAAGCGCGCCTTCGTCCTGCTGCTGCTGACCCTGCTCGTCCCGGGCAGCGCGCAGATCGTGGCCGGGGACCGCCGGCTGGGCCGGCGCGGCCTGGCCGTGACGCTGCTGGCCTGGGCGGCCATCCTGGCCGCGGCCGTCATGGCCCTGGTGAACTGGCCGCTGCTGGTGAACCTGGCCACCGACCGGTGGGGTTCGCTGGCCCTCGTGGTGGTGCTGGCCGCGCTGGCCCTGTTCTGGGCGTTCCTGTTCCTGAACACCCTGCGCATCATCAGGCCGAACCTGCTCGCCCCGGGCGCCAAGCCGGCGGTGGCGGTGACGCTGGTTGCCCTGATGGTGCTCACCAGCGGCAGCCTGGGCTACGCCGCCTACATGCTCAACGTGAGCCGCAACGCCTTCAGCTCCATCTTCGAAACCCGGCCCGCGTTCGACCCGGTGGACGGCCGCTACAACTTCCTGCTCATGGGCGGCGACGCCGGCGCCGGACGGGTCGGGCTGCGCCCGGACAGCATCCAGGTGGTCAGCGTCGACGCGAAGACCGGCCAGACCGTCATGTTCGGCATCCCGCGCAACTTCCAAAACGCCCCGTTCCCGGCGGACTCGCCGATGCACGAGGTCTATCCGGAAGGCTTCAGCTGCGGTGACGAGTGCATCATCAACGCCCTCTACGTCGACGTGGAGCAAAACCACGCCGACCGCTACCCTGACGCCAAGAACCCGGGCGCGGAAGCCATGAAGGACGCCGTGAGCGGGATCCTCGGCATCGAGATCCAGGCGTATGCCCTCGTGGACATGGACGGCTTCGAAGCCCTGGTCGACGCGATGGGCGGCATCACGGTCAAGGCCGGCGGCTGGGTGCCTATCTCCAACAGGACCATCCCCGGCACCAATCAGCACTACCCGCCGAAGGGCTGGATCGCCCCGGGCGTCCAGGAGCTCGACGGCTACCACGCCCTCTGGTACGCTCGCTCCCGCGAATTCGCCACCGACTATGACCGCGTCCAGCGCCAGCAGTGCGTCATGTCGGCGATGGTCAAGCAGCTGGACCCGGCAACGGTGCTGACCCGCTTCCAGCAGTTGGCCGAGGCCGGCGAACAGGTCGTCGAGACGGACATCCCCAGTTCCCAGCTGGGCAGCTTCGTCTCGCTGGCGCTGAAGGCCAAAGACCAGAAGGTGAAGCGACTGACCATCGGACCGCCGGACTTCGGCACCGCGGCGGAGAATTTCGTCACCTACCCCGACTTCTCGCTGATCCACCCCCGGGTCCAGGAGATGTTCACCCAGGAAGAGCAGACCGGGCAGAAAAAGCGCAAGGACGACGGCGGCGGCACCGGTGGCGGCAACGGCACCGGCGGCGGAGAGACCACTGCCGGCGAGGGCGGGGCCGGCCCCGCGGACGAGGCGGCACCGGATGCCGCCGACGCCCCGGAGGCGCCGGCGGAACCCCAAGTCACCGCCGAGTACCTCCAGCAGCTGGCCGAGATCGGCGATACCGCCACGCTCGGTGCCCTGGTGGCCAACAACGGCAAGTGCTCGGTCCCCTGATCCGGGCCTGATGCCGCGCCCGGTCAGGCGGCATCCCCCCGGTGCCGGGCGGACCGGCGGAATGCCGCAACGGCGCGGGGTCTGAGAGGATCGTTGGAACAAGGACGAGGAAGAGGCTTCACATGTATCGGTTGACGAATGTAGTGCGTCCCTATGCCTGGGGCTCGACGACGGCGATTGCCGAGCTGTTCGGGCGGGAACCGTCCGGCGGGCCGGAAGCCGAACTCTGGATCGGCGCGCACCCCGACTCCCCGTCAAGGGTGCAGCTGGCCGGCGGCGAACGGCCGCTCGACGAGTTCATCAAGGAGAATCCCGGCGCCGCCCTGGGCGAGACGGTCCTGGGCATGTTCGGCGCCACGCTGCCGTTCCTGACCAAGGTCCTGGCCGCCGACTCCGCGTTGTCGCTCCAGGTCCACCCCACGCTGGAGCAGGCCCGTGCGGGGTTCGCCGCGGAGAACGCCGCCGGCATCTCCTTCAACGACCCGCAGCGCAGCTACCGCGACGACAACCACAAGCCGGAGATGATCTTCGCGCTCAGCGACTTCCAGGCGCTGTGCGGTTTCCGCCCCCCGCGCGACGCCGCGCGGCTGCTGGCCGGGCTGAAACCACGGCTGGCGGACGCCGGGGCGGCCCTGGAGCTCCTGGACGAGGTCCTGGAGCTGCTGGATGGTGCCGACGAGGAGGCGGCCCTGCGCGGTGCTTTCCTGGCGCTGCTCGACGGCGGAGAGCGCTCCACCCGGCTCGCCGCGGACACGGCCCGCCTGCTGGCGGACGCGCCGGCCGGCAGCCTGGGCACCGAATACGCAGCGGTCGCCCGCCTGGGCGAACTGTATCCGGGCGATCCCGGTGCGTTGATCTCGCTGCTGCTGAACCTGGTCGTCCTCTCCCCCGGCCAGGCACTGTGCCTGCCGGCCGGAAACATCCACGCCTACCTGCAGGGCCTCGGGGTGGAGGTCATGGCGGCCTCGGACAACGTGCTGCGCGGCGGGCTGACACCGAAGTTCGTCAACGTGCCCGAACTGGTGAAAATCACCGACTTCCGGCCGATCTCCCCGCCCATGGTGAAACCGACCATGACCGATGCCGGCCAGGAACTGTACTGCCCGCCCTTTGCCGAGTTCCAGCTCCAGCGCATCGAACTGCCCGACGGCGGCAGCCCGGTGCCGCTGGCCCAGCACGGTCCCGCGATCGTGCTGGCCGTATCCGGCAGCGTGCTGCTGGACTCCCCGAAGTCCGACCTGATGCTTGGCCGCGGCGAGGCGGCGTTCATCCCCGACACGGAACAACCGGTGAACGTCCATCCGGCCGGAGACACCGGAACGGGCGCCGTGCTGTTCGCGGTGACGACCTCGGGCAGCACGCATGAATTCGACCAACAACGAACGGGAGCAACACTTTGACCGCTTCGATCCTGCAGTCCGCGCCGTGGGCCGACTTCCAACGCAGCCTGGGCAAACAGGTCTTCGAACGCAGCGGTGACGGCTGGAACTTCCTGGCCATCGCGGAAAAGACGCCCCTGGGCCGGTTCCTGTACGTCCCGTACGGCCCGGCCGCGGCGGACAACGCCGCCCTGATCCGGGCGCTGGCCGCCCTGCAGTCCCTGGCCGCGGAACAACGCGCCCATTACGTGCGGATCGAACCGGTCGGCACGGACCTCGGCCAGCGGCCGCAGTCGGCGCTGCAGTCGCTGGGCCTGG
>NZ_JBNHGL010000274.1:0-3409 GCF_059091245.1 Arthrobacter sp. Y3225116 | reverse complement strand
CTCCCGGCGCCCGCCTACCGGGCGCCGGGCCTAGACGGCGGCCCCATAGCGGACGGCGGCGCGGGCGCGGGCCTTGGCGGCTTCTTCCTCACGGTTCTTCGGCGGCGCCGCGGTCACCAGGTCGTCGAGCAGGTGGGCGGTGATGTGCGCAACCTCGTGCACGGCCCGGTTGAATGCTTCCTCGTTCGCCTTCGACGGCTTGTTGCTGCCGCTGACCTTGCGCACATACTGCAGCGCCGCGGCCTCGATTTCGGCATTCGTGGCGCTGGGTTCGAAGTTGTGGAGCTGACGGATGTTCCGGCACATGGCGGGCCTCCGGTTCGGATCGTGGGTGCTGGCTGGTTCCAGTGTGCTCCCCCGCCGCGGCATCGCACCACCCCGGGCGCCGCCTCCGGCTTCCTCGACCACTGGCCCGCCTCCGGCCGAAGGAGCACAGTATGTGGTGAGGGAGTCACCCTCGACCGGGGTAACCCGAGCCGGACAGGAGACCATCATGAAAGCAGCAGTCCTCGGAACCGGCAGGGTCGGCCAAACCATCGCGGCGCGCCTCGCCGAACTCGGGCACACGGTCACGATCGGAACCCGCGATCCGGAAGCTACCCTGTCCAGGACCACGACAGATGCCATGGGCACCCCGCCCTTCCCTGTCTGGGCCGCCGCCAACCCCGGCATCGGAGTCACCCGCTTCGCCGAAGCCGCAGCCGGCGCCGACCTGATCGTCAACGCAACCACCGGCAGCGCCTCCCTGGACGTGCTGGCTCAGGCCGGGGCCGAAAACCTCGACGGTAAAGTCATCCTCGACATCGCCAATCCGTTGGATCCCAGCGCCGGGATGCCCCCGACCCTCTTCGTCAAGGACACTGATTCCCTCGGCGAGCAGATTCAGCGCGCCTTCCCGGCGGCGCGCGTCGTGAAGTCCCTCAACACGCTCACCGCAGATCTCCAGGCCCGCCCCGGACTGCTCTCCGACCCCGGAACGGTCTTCGTGTCCGGCAACGACGCCGATGCCAAGATCACGGTCACCGAGCTCCTAAAGGCCTTCGGCCATCAGGATGTGATCGACCTCGGCGACATCACTACCGCCCGCGGCGCCGAGATGCTCCTGCCCGCCTGGCTCCGCCTCTGGGGCGCGCTCGGTACGCCCCGCTTCAACTTCAAGATCGTCCGCTAGCCCGCTGGAGATACTTCCGGTTCACCGCCGGCTTGGGCCCGCGCAGCTCGTCTGCCCGGACCAGCACCACGCCCGCCACGATCAGCGCGCCGCCGACCAGCTGGATGGCCGCGGGCAGTTCGCCCAACAGCAGCCAGGCCCAGATGACGGCGAAGAGCACCTCGGTCAGCGAGACGAAGGACGCCACCTTGGTGCCGAGCGCCCGGGCGGCCATGATGCCCGTGACATAGGACAGCACGGTGGACAGCAGCACCAGTCCGACCAGCGGCACCCACCACTGGGTCTGCCAGCCGGCCAGCTCGACGCCGGCCGTGCTGAAGGCCATCGGAACAATCTGCACCGCGCCCAGGACGACGATGGTTGCACCGCCCACCAGCAGGCCGCCGGCGGCCAGCACCAGCGGCGGCAGCGAGTCGTTTTGCTTGGCGGTGATGAAGAAGTAGACCACCAGGCAGACGGCGGCGCCCAGCCCCCACAGCACGCCGGCAACATCCAGCTTGACCGGCCCAAAGACGTCGAGGACCAGCATGAGGCCGGCCACCGCCAGCACGGTACCGGCGATGGTCGCCGGCCGCGGCAGCCGGCGACTGGTCAGCCAGAGCCACAGCACAATCAGCACGGGCGCCAGGAACTCCAACAGCAGCGCCACTCCCACGGAGAGGCTGGCAACGGCATTGAAGTAGAAAAGCTGGCAGCCGGCCACGCCGATCAGCCCGAACAGCCCGATGGTCTTCCAGTTTTGCCGCAGTTGGCCCCACCGGCCGCGCAGCATGAACGCGGCGGGCAGTGACAACACCAGCGCCGCGGCCACCATGCGCACCGCCACCGCGGAGCCCGGCGTCCAGCCGGCCTCGAGCAGCGACTTGGCAAAGGGCCCCGAGAGTCCGAAGATCGCCGAGGAGGCCAAGGCGATGCCGACGCCGGCCACGGCGGAGCGGGGGTGCGGCGGGGCTGTCTGGGTACGCTGTGCAGCGGCGGTGGAGGCCATGACGGATCCTAAGGGAAGTGCGGGTTCGCTCCCGGCGCAGAACGGGTCTGTCAGGAGTCATGAGCGGTATACTCCTGACAATATCGCCGCCACTGTTCAGGAGTCAATGTGGTCTTTGCTCATGACACGGAGTACTCGCTGGTGGACGCGGCCCGGCTGATCAATACGGCCGAGGTCTCCCCGGACACCCTCGCCAGCGTGGCGGATCTCGATGCCCTCGTGGCGGACTTCGGCTTCACCGGCTCGCGCAGGCATACGACGGCGGAACTGGAGGCGGTCCGCGCCCTGCGCCCCGTGCTCAAGGAGGTGTGGACCGCGACGGAGGACCGCGCCGTCGTCGTCGTCAATACGATCCTGGCCGACGCCGGCGCCATCCCGCAGCTGGTCAAGCACGACCAGTGGGACTACCACCTGCATGCCACCAGCCCGGACGCGCCGCTGGAGGTGCGCATGGCCGTGGAGGCGGCGATGGCGCTGGTAGACGTGATCCGCGAGAAGCAGCTGGACCGGCTGCGGACCTGCGCCGCGGACGACTGCACCGCGGTGCTGGTGGACCTGACGAAGAATCGGTCGAAGCGCTTTTGCGATACCGGCAACTGCGCCAACCGCACGCACGTGGCCGCCTACCGGGCACGCAAGTCCGCTGCCGCCGGCTGACCGGGGGACGGTACTAGCGGCTGCCGGCGGAGTAGGGCGGGCCGGGATCGAGGTCGATGACCGTCCGCAGCGGCGGCAGCAGCGAGTCTTCCCAGCTGGCGGTGAAGGCCAGGCCGTCCGGACCGTTCAGCCGGCTATTGGATTCGATGACGGGCCCGTGTTCGTAGAGGTAGGCGGCCACATTAAAGGCCAGTTCCACCATCTGGTTCGGGTCCTTGTCGCGGAAGTGCACCTGCACGTCCGGCAGGCCCAGCTGGTACATGCCCAGGCTGTCCACCACCATGGCGCCCTCGTCGTTGCTGACCAGGAAGAACCGCATGTTCACCGGGCCCGCCAGCGGGTGGGCCGCCTCAAGCTCCCCGGGGTCCCGCCAGTGCGAGTTGTGCAGCCACCGGACGGCCGCCGGTCGCGTCTCGGCGGCCAGCAGGCGCAGCACCCGCTGGAAGGACTCGACCCGCGGCTTGGGTTCAAACCCGCTGGCCACCACCTCCGTCACCAGGATGCGGTGGGTGCAGCCGGGAACCTGCTGCTCGGCGTCGGGCCAGGACCAGCTCTGGTCCGCGGGGGTTGCCGCCAGCGCCTCGGCCGCCGAC
>NZ_JBNHGL010000273.1:0-3457 GCF_059091245.1 Arthrobacter sp. Y3225116 | reverse complement strand
GGGCGGCCGGGGCGGCGGCGGTGGCCAGTGCCGTGGTCCGTGCTGCTGTCTTGGCGATGGCGGCTGGGCGCTTCACAGTGCCTCCCCTTCCAGCTGCCGGACGCCGGCGGCGACGGCGCCCGCGCTCCGGCTGACCGCCAGGTGATAGGCCTTTTCGGTGTCGGCGGCCACCCGGTCCCAGGAGTAGCGGTTCCGCACGCGCTGCTGGCCGGCGCGGCCGAGGTCGCGGCGCAGCTGGGGATTCGCCAGCAGCTCGGCCACGGCTTCGGCCACCGCCTCCGGGTCGCGCGGCGGTACGTGCAGGCCGGTCTTGCGGTCCACCACGGTATCGATCAGCCCGCCGACCGAGGCCGCGACCACCGGAACGCCGCACGCCATCGCTTCCAGCGGGACGATTCCGAACGGTTCGTACCATGGCGCGCAGACGACGACGTCGGCGCTGCGCAGCACCGCCGGGATTTCTTCCCGGGGTAACTGGCCGCGCAGCACCAGCTGGTCTTCCACGCCGAGCTCACGGGCGAGGCCGCGCAGCCGCTGGGCCTCGGGGTCGGCCGTCAGTCCGGTGGCACCGGAGGCGCCGCCGACCACGATCAGTTCGACGTCGTCCAGTCCCTGGTCCTTGAGCAACCGCAGGGCCTGGACGGCCAGGTCGATGCCCTTGCGCGGAACCAGACGGCCCAGCGTGACGATGCGGTGGGTGCGGCCGCGCGGTTCGACCTCCCCGTCGGCCTTGAAAAGTCCCAGGTCCACGCCGCAGGGGGCAATGGAAATGTTGCCGCGCGGGATGTCCATGGCGGCCAATTCGAACACTTCGTCCGAGCACGTCGCGATGATCCGGTCCACGCTGCGGCCGACGGATGGTTCCAGCCACTCCCGTTCGGCCGGGCTGGTGTCCTGCGCGCCCTGATGCCGCCGCTTCACGGTGCCGAGCGCGTGGAAGGTCTGCAGCACCGGCACCGAAGGGCTTCCCGGGCGGCGGGCGGCGTCGAGGGCCGCCACACCCGACATCCAGAAGTGCGCGTGCACCAGATCCGGCGGGCCGTCCGCCCAGTCCGCGCTGATCCCGTCGGCCAGCTGGCCCATGAAGGGCAGCAGCTCATCCTTGGAGACCGGTTCGGGCGGTCCGGCGTTGAGGTGGACCACTTCCACTCCCGGCCGCATCGTCACGCGGGCGGGAAGCATCGGATCGTCGCGGCGGGTGTAGACGCTCACGCTGTGGCCCCGCCGGGCCAAGGCGGCGGAGAGGGCCGCCACATGCACGTTCTGGCCGCCGGCATCCACACCACCCAGCGCCGCCAGCGGGCTGGCATGTTCGGAAACCATCGATATCCTCACGGCTCTCTCCTCTCGTTGGCGGCAATGACGCGGCCGGCGCGCGTGGTGGTCTCTGCCAGCAGACTGTCCCAGTTGTCCAGAAAGGCCTGCAGCCCGTAGTTCCGCAGGGCGGCCTCGCGCGCGACTGCTCCGCGCGCAGCGGCCTCGTCGGGGTCCTTCAGCAGCCGGGCCGCTTCGCGGCGCAGCTGGTCCACATCGGCTGAGATGGCGCCCGCCTCCGGCGGCACGGCCCGGGCGGCCTCCGTGCTGTCCAGCACCACCACCGGCATGCCCAGATGCATGGCTTCCAGCAGCGCCAGGCCCAGCGAGGTCCAGCGCAGGGGGTGCAGGTAGAGGCGGCAGCGGGCCAGTTCCGCGTGCAGCAGCGGGCCGGGCAGGTCGCCGCGCACGTGCAGCTTGTCCGCGCCCAGCCCGGTGGCCGCGCCCAGCTGGTCGGTGCCCATGCCGAACACTTCCAGTGGCCCTGCCTCGGCGAAGGCCGGCAGCAGATCCGTTCCGGTCACGCGCCAGCGGCGGACCGGCTCGTTGACGACCACGCCCTGGCGTTCCAGCTCCCCGGTGTAGAGCCGGCCGGGATCCACGATGCCGTGCTCGATCACCGTGGTCCGCGCGGTTCCGCAGTCCCAGAACAGGCGGTTGAAGTGGGTGACATGCACGACGGTCATGTCCTGCTGGTCGGCCAGCGGGTGCAGCGAGTTGGGCACGTCCCCCTTGGGGGTGTTGTGCTCCAGGAACACCGCGGGGATGTCCCGGCCCGGCCGGCGGCCCAACAGCCGCTCGCATTCCTCGATTTCCTCGGGCCGCTGCAGCACCACGACGTCGGGGTCCTCGTCACGCAGCCGGTCCGGGTGCACGTCCCGGACCGACGACGGCCAGTCGCGGCCGGCGCGGCCCAGGCCCCACGGGCCGCCCTCGGCGGTGGCGGGCAGCAGGTATTCGTGGCGGCCGCGCACAAAAGCGTCGGTCCAGCCGCCGTGGACATGCCAGAGCAGAATCTTCATGCGTTCCTCGTCTTTCTCCGCGCGGACAAGTACGTCACGTCGCGGGTCAGCCGCTGTACAGCCTCGAGCACTTCCTCGGGCGCCACCTGGGACAGGCAGGGATGCCCGGGAACCGGGCAATTGCGTGCCCTGCTGAGCCGGCAGGGCGCCTGCTGGTCCCCGAGCAACTCCAGCGGAACCTTGTACGGTGCCCAACGGACCGCCGGAACCACCGGCGCGAACAGGGACACCACCGGGGTGCCCACGGCCGCGGCCAGGTGGGCCGGCCCGGTATTTCCAGTCACGACGGCGGACGCGCCGGCCAGGACCCCGGCCAGGCTCCGCAGGTCGGTCTTCCCGCCCAGGTCCAGTGCGCCGGGGACGGCGACCGTGGCCGTCAGGTCCTGCTCCTGCGGACCGCCGGTGACCACCACGCGGTAGCCGGCGCCGATCAGCAGTTCGACGGCGGCGGCGTGATGCAGGGGCGGCCAGGCCCGCGCCGGAACCGAGGCGCCGGGGTGCACGGCGATGTAAGGCCCGATGCCGGTCAGGTCAGTGGTATCCGGGATGCCTTGCACCTGCAGGCGGCCGTCGTCGTCGGCCGGAAGCCGGTACCCGGCGGCCGCGGCGATCTGCAGTGCCCGTTCGGCCTCCGGCTGGTCCTCCGGGAAGTCCTCGCCGGGCCGGAGCCGCTGATCCAGCAGCGACCCGGCGTAATCGACGGAAGCGCCGGTGATGCGCCCGACGCCGGCCAGCCGCAGCAGCAGCGCCAAGGGCAGCGGCGACTGGTGAAAAGACGTGAGGATGACGGCCTCGGAAATCTCCGAGGCCCGCACCCAGTCCGCCAACGCGGCCACGTGTTCCCGGGTCGCCGGCGGCGCGGGATCGACGATCCACGGGCTGGCCCAGCTGAAGACGCCTGCGACGCCGGGCAGCAATTCCGCGGCAGCTTTGCCCTGCGGGCCGCACAGCATCATGACGTCGCGGGAATTGCCGCCGTGGCCTGCAGCCACAGCCCGCACCGCAGGGCCCGCCAGCAGCACGTCTCCGACGCTGTCCAGCCGCGCCACCAACACCCGGCTCATCGCCGGCCCTCCAGCAGCAGCGACACCGCGGCGGTGAGGTCTTCGGCGACCAGCGCC
>NZ_JBNHGL010000272.1:0-3484 GCF_059091245.1 Arthrobacter sp. Y3225116 | reverse complement strand
AGCACCAGCGGGTCGGCGCCGGGCAGCGCGCTGCTGCGCCAGCCATCCCAGGCTTCCCGGATTTCGGCCAGCCGTCGGGCACCGAGGCCGTAGCAGCTGACCAGCACCTGGCAGCCGCCCTCCGGCCGGCCCTCCGGATGCGGCGGCGTCGTCGCAACAATCAGGAGGCCGCCGCCATGGTCGGCGTACGAATCAACCGTCAGCCCGAGCTGGCGCTCCGACCGGAACCACACCTTGCCGGAGAGAGCCTCGCCGGTGGACAGCGTTGCGGAGTACGGTTGGTCCGGTTCCGGCAGGTTGTCGAGTCCCAGGCTGGCGAGCAGGCCGTCGGGCGGCAGCGAGTCCGCGCCGAGGTACGTGGTCTGGCGTGGGTCGTTGGGGTGCCGCTCCAGGGCGAACCGCAGCTGCTGCAGGAAGGTCAGCCAGCCTTCGGTGACGTCCTCCCACCATTCGTCGGACTTCTCGCCGGACTCCCGGCCGCGCTTGAGGCTCAGCTGCACGCCGTCGCCCACCGGCTTCAGGATAAAGGCATCGCCGTTGCTCAGCGTGAGCTGTTTGTGGTCTTCGGATTCGGTGGCACCGGTGAAGTAGATTTCGCGGATCTCCTCGTCCAGGCCCTTCATGTCCCAGCCGTGCCATTGCGCAATCGACCTGGGCTCGCGCAGCATGACCCAGACCTGGCGGGCGTCCGCATTGATGTGGACGCTCAGGGGATCGCTCGCCGGTGCAACGCCGCTATCCGTCATGCGGCCGACTCTACCCGCGGGGCCGCAGGGGTGGCCAGAGTCGGGCGGAACGGGCCCTAGGAGTTCCGCTGCTGGGCGTCGAGTGCGCGGATCGCCACCAGTTCGTTGCTGATCCGGCGGTCCAGCTCGACCGGCTCCAGGGTCTCCGAGCCGCCGTGCGTGCGCAGGTACAACAACGAGCTCAAGCGCAGTTCGCGCCACTCACGCTCCACGTCACGGTCGGCGGCGGCCATGGCGCGGTGGATTTCCTTGTCGTAGAGGTTCGGCTCGTTCAGCTGGCGCTGGCGGACCTCGGCGTTGACCTTCGCGCGGAAGGGGTCCTCGTCGGCGTCGTCGGGGGTGCGCAGCGCCTCGGCCAGCCTCTGGGCTTCCTGCTGGTCCTCCTCGTCGCCGGACTCCCGCAGCATGTAGGCGGCCATGGCCATCGTCGACTGAATCCATTTCCACCGGCCGAAGTTCCCGTCAAACGGCTGGTCGATGATCAGCCGGCAGACCGTGAGCGCGCGTTCGCGGTCGTCCAGCTCCACGAACAGGATATGGGCCAGGTCCCGCACGTCCTGCAGGTGGCTGCCGGCTTTGGTGTTGAGGCCTCGGCTCAAGCGTGCGGCCAGCCGCTGCACCCGGGCATTGCGCCCGTGTGCCCGCGCCACCTCGACCACCACCGCCTCGGGAGTGCCTTCCTCGGCCGGGATCAGTTCCAGCTCAGCCAGTGCCAGCGCGCCGGGCAGCGGCGCGGGCCTGCGCGAGGAAGCCACGCGGATGCGCGAGCCGTGGGCAATGCGCACCTTGCTGCCGTCTTCCAGCGTGGCCACCACCAGCGCCGGCGTGCCGAAATCGTCGAGTACGACGGCGGTGCTTGCCACCGGCGCCGAGTGCTCTCCGGAACGGGTCAGGAACCGGGCACCGGCGCCAACGGCCTCGGCCTTGACATGGTGGATGTATGTCTCGGCCTGCTGTTCCGTCATGGGTAAATCCTTAGTCACGCTCGCGATCGTCTGATCAGTATATGAATTCGTTATCTTTCCGGGGGGAGGTGTGGACCGGTGTCCAGCGCGCCGACCTGATGAAACGATGGATTGTGAGGGGACTCTCACCTGGTCCACGTCATGGGAATAGGGACGGTGCGCCCGGGCGTTGATCTCGGCACCGGATGCCGCGGGCCCAAAAAAATCGGTGTCCGGCTCGGGATCGAGGACCAAAGATGACCGCGATCGCCGATAGCGTCAAGATATCGAAGTTCCCGCCGGAACCGTGCCTCGTCGGTTCTTACGACGAAGCACCTCACGCACAGCAGCCCTACATTCTTGTGAAAGCTGAATCCAGCCATGAGCATCATTTTTGCCCCGGAGGCCCGCCTTGGCGAAGCGCCGACGCACGCCCCCTTGTACCCCGAGCAGTTCCGCAGCAGGAGTCGTTTGACCGTGCTGCTGCGCGCCGCGGGCACGGTCCTGACGGATCTGGCCAACCGCCGCAGCCAGCGGCCGGTCCCGCTGAAGCGGCTGAGCTACCAGGACCAGCACCGGGAGGAGTCCCGGGACCTCGCCGCCCAGATGTACGTCTGGATGCTGCCGAAGTAGCCGGGCGGTCAGTCCGCCGGCACCGGGCCTGCGGTCAACGCGCCGACACTCGGCCTGCGGTCAGCGGCACCAGCCCGCGTGAGCCAGGGCCTGGCGCAGCAGGTTGCCGCGGCCGCCGACGAATTCGGACTGGACCGCCTGGCTCAGCGCATCTTCCGGCGTCATCCAGCTCAATTCCAAGGCATCCTGGCGCGGGTTGCATTCCCCGGTGACCGGAATGACGTAGGCCAGGGCCACGGCATGCTGCCGGTCATCCGTCAGCCCGGTCTCGGACGGTGAGGGGAAGTATTCCGCCACGGTAAACGGCACCGGGCTGGCCGGCAGCTGCGGCAGGGCGAGCGGGCCGAGGTCCTTCTCCAGATGACGCAACAGGGCGGCGCGGACCGTCTCGCGGTACATCACCCGCCCGGAGACGAAGGTGCGCACCATCTCGCCTTCGTCCGATGCCTGCAGCAGCAGGCCGATCTCCGTGACATACCCCAGCGAGTCCAGCCGCACGGGCACCGCCTCTACGTAAAGCATCGGCAGGCGTTGCCGCGCCTCGTGCAGATCCTCGTGGGACAGCCAGCCGGGATACGGGTCGGGAGTACGTACGCTCATGTACTTGTTCTACCGCACCCCTGCGACGCCAGTCACGCCGGCCGCCCCGCACGGCGCGTCCGTTCCACCGCAGGCCAGCCGCGGCCAAACCCGCCGGAACCGCGGAACCGCCGGTCCCATCAGGACAAAAGCGTCGGCGGCAGCGGGCGGTCTCCAGCCGAACCGTTTCGCGTGCCGCTGAACCGCAGGTACCCTCCGCCGGCCGGGTTCGCGCCGTCCGGATGCTCCACCAGCAGGACCTGCCGGCCGGCCTCGTCCGCACGCGAGCAGCCGTAACCGGCCGTGGCGAGGCGCTCGCGTAAGGCGGACAGGTCGCCGTCGTACTCAAACGCCAGCCCAAGCTGCTCCGTATCGCCGTGCTGTACCGCGACCAGCCCGCCGTTCTTCGCCGCGAAGTCCGCCGCGTCGCCCTCGCAGCTGAACCGGGGACGCGCGCCGATTCCGCGGAGGGTGGCCGCAGCACCGGATACGTCCGGCGTCACCCAGACCGCCATGACGGCCAGCGCCGGATCGGGCGGGTTGTGCCCGGAATCGTGCCCGAACGACGGCGCGGCGGCGCGT
>NZ_JBNHGL010000271.1:0-3563 GCF_059091245.1 Arthrobacter sp. Y3225116 | reverse complement strand
TGGTTACAAGCTTGTGCTTGGAACTGTATTCAATTGTTTGTTCCCTGGACGACAACGGGTTGTTGTCTGGGAACCACATAGCGGACGCGTAGCATGTTTTGATCACCCACCCCCAGGGGGTGGTGTGGTGTAAGTTATCGGACTATTAGTACCGGTCAGCTTCACGAGTCTTTCGTCCTCGCTTCCACATCCGGCCTATCAACCCAGTGGTCTGGCTGGGGTCCTCTCCCCCCGAAGGGGATGGAAATCTCATCTTGAAGCCGGCTTCCCGCTTAGATGCTTTCAGCGGTTATCCAATCCGAACGTAGCTAATCAGCGGTGCACTTGGCAGTACAACTGACACACCAGAGGTTCGTCCGTCCCGGTCCTCTCGTACTAAGGACAGACCTTCTCAAATTTCCTGCGCGCGCAGCGGATAGGGACCGAACTGTCTCACGACGTTCTAAACCCAGCTCGCGTACCGCTTTAATGGGCGAACAGCCCAACCCTTGGGACCTACTCCAGCCCCAGGATGCGACGAGCCGACATCGAGGTGCCAAACCATGCCGTCGATATGGACTCTTGGGCAAGATCAGCCTGTTATCCCCGAGGTACCTTTTATCCGTTGAGCGACGGCCATTCCACAATGTGCCGCCGGATCACTAGTCCCGACTTTCGTCCCTGCTCGAGATGTCTCTCTCACAGTCAAGCTCCCTTGTGCACTTACACTCGCCACCTGATTGCCAACCAGGCTGAGGGAACCTTTGGGCGCCTCCGTTACTCTTTAGGAGGCAACCGCCCCAGTTAAACTACCCATCAGGCACTGTCCCTGACCCGGATTACGGGCCGAAGTTAGATGTCCAGAGTGACCAGAGTGGTATTTCAACGATGACTCCACCCGAACTGGCGTCCGGGCTTCACAGTCTCCCACCTATCCTACACAAGCCACACCGAACACCAATACCAAACTATAGTAAAGGTCTCGGGGTCTTTCCGTCCTGCTGCGCGTAACGAGCATCTTTACTCGTAGTGCAATTTCGCCGAGTTTATGGTTGAGACAGCGGGGAAGTCGTTACTCCATTCGTGCAGGTCGGAACTTACCCGACAAGGAATTTCGCTACCTTAGGATGGTTATAGTTACCACCGCCGTTTACTGGGGCTTAAATTCTCCGCTTCGCCCCCAAAGGGGCTAACAGGTCCTCTTAACCTTCCAGCACCGGGCAGGAGTCAGTCCGTATACATCGTCTTGCGACTTCGCACGGACCTGTGTTTTTAGTAAACAGTCGCTTCCCCCTGGTCTCTGCGGCCCTTACCCGCTCCGAAGCGCAAGGCTTCTTCACGGTCGGGGCCCCCCTTCTCCCGAAGTTACGGGGGCATTTTGCCGAGTTCCTTAACCATAATTCTCTCGATCGCCTTGGTATTCTCTACCTGATCACCTGTGTCGGTTTGGGGTACGGGCGGCTAAAACCTCGCGTCGATGCTTTTCTCGGCAGCATAGGATCACCGAATCCCCCCATACGGGGGTCCCGTCAGGTCTCAGGCTTCACGAACGGCGGATTTGCCAACCGTTCACCCTACATCCTTGGACCGGGACTACCATCGCCCGGCTCGGCTACCTTCCTGCGTCACACCTGTTAATACGCTTACCTCCCCGGATCGGGTCCCGCGCGCCCCGCCCATACTGGCCCCGAAGGGCACGGATGAACGGTTTGGGCGGTTAGCATCACCGGATTGGCATGGGCGGTTTTTCGCCGGTACGGGAATATCAACCCGTTGTCCATCGACTACGCCTGTCGGCCTCGCCTTAGGTCCCGACTTACCCAGGGCAGATTAGCTTGACCCTGGAACCCTTGATCATTCGGCGGACGGGTTTCCCACCCGTCTTTCGCTACTCATGCCTGCATTCTCACTCGTGTAGGCTCCACCACTGGCTTCCGCCGCAGCTTCACTGCCCACACGACGCTCCCCTACCCACCAGCGCTCCTGAACCACGAAGGCTTGGATAATACGCTGATGCCACAACTTCGGCGGTGTACTTGAGCCCCGCTACATTGTCGGCGCGGAATCACTTGACCAGTGAGCTATTACGCACTCTTTCAAGGGTGGCTGCTTCTAAGCCAACCTCCTGGTTGTCTGGGCAACTCCACATCCTTTTCCACTTAGCACACGCTTAGGGGCCTTAGTTGGTGGTCTGGGCTGTTTCCCTCTCGACTATGAAGCTTATCCCCCACAGTCTCACTGCTGCGCTCTCACTTGCCGGCATTCGGAGTTTGGCTGACGTCAGTAACCTTGTAGGGCCCATCGGCCATCCAGTAGCTCTACCTCCGGCAAGAAACACGCAACGCTGCACCTAAATGCATTTCGGGGAGAACCAGCTATCACGGAGTTTGATTGGCCTTTCACCCCTACCCACAGCTCATCCCCTCCATTTTCAACTGAAGTGGGTTCGGTCCTCCACGCGCTCTTACACGCGCTTCAACCTGGCCATGGGTAGATCACTCCGCTTCGGGTCTAGATCACGCCACTGCATCGCCCTATTCAGACTCGCTTTCGCTACGGCTTCCCCACACGGGTTAACCTCGCGACGTAACACTAACTCGCAGGCTCATTCTTCAAAAGGCACGCCGTCACAGCTACAAGGCTGCTCCGACGGATTGTAAGCACACGGTTTCAGGTACTGTTTCACTCCCCTCCCGGGGTACTTTTCACCTTTCCCTCACGGTACTTGTCCGCTATCGGTCATCAGGTAGTATTCAGGCTTACCAGGTGGTCCTGGCAGATTCGCACGGGATTTCTCGGGCCCCGTGCTACTTGGGATACTCTCCAAGCGGCGTCACGCATTACGGTTACAGGGCTTACACCTTCTCCGGCCGGCCTTTCAAGACCGTTCACCTATACGCACGCACTCACTTTCGCTGTCCGGCAGAACAGCAGCGGAAAGTCCCGCAACCCCGGCCATGCAACGCCCGCCGGCTATCACACATGGACCGGTTTGGCCTCTTCCGCGTTCGCTCGCCACTACTAACGGAATCACTGTTGTTTTCTCTTCCTGCGGGTACTGAGATGTTTCACTTCCCCGCGTTCCCTCCACGCACCCTATGTGTTCAGGTACGGGTCACCCGGTCACTCGCGCGCCGGGCGGGGTTTCCCCATTCGGACATCCTGGGATCACCGTTCGGTTATCAACTCCCCCAGGCTTATCGCAGATTCCCACGTCCTTCTTCGGCTCCTGATGCCAAGGCATCCACCGTGTGCTCTTAAAAACTTGACCACAAAGATCAAAATCAGCTATTCGAGAGAACCAGGACAACCAACCATCACAAGGACAGCCGGCCACCAGGTTCATCAAAAAAATTGCTTTAAGATGCTCGCGTCCACTATGTAGTTCTCAAACAACAACCCCGTCACCCCCACCCCCGCCACCCCACAAGGGACGGCCGGCGCGGCAAGCGCAGGAAACAAGAGGAACCAACTTCTTCCCTCTCCTCACATCGCTGCAAGAATAAGGTCCTGTTGCCTCAGGACCCAACAGTGTGCCAAAAGACATCCCCCGCGAAACCAACCACACACGTTCCAAACACCCC
>NZ_JBNHGL010000270.1:0-3637 GCF_059091245.1 Arthrobacter sp. Y3225116 | reverse complement strand
GTCGCCGAAGGCGCCGCCCTGGGCGCCTATGACTTCAGCGATCACCGCACCCGGGCGGCCGGGGCCCGCGGCCCGGTGGCGGAAGCCATTGTCATCACACCGGTTGCCGGCGACAAGGAACTGGCGAAGGCACTCAAGCGGGCCTCGGTGCTGGGACGGGCCGTCAATGCGACGCGCTCCCTGGTCAACCAGCCGCCGAGCCACCTCTACCCGGAGACGTTCGCCGAGGCGGCCACGCAGATGGCCAAGAACCTGCCGGTCAAGGTCACCGTCCTGGACGAGAGCCGGCTGGCGAAGGACGGTTACGGGGGCCTGACCGGCGTCGGCAAGGGCTCCAGCCGCCCGCCACGCCTGGTCAAGGTGGAATACGCTCCGGTCCGGGCCAAGGCGAAGCTCGCCTTCGTGGGCAAGGGCATCACCTTCGACTCCGGCGGCCTCTCGCTCAAGCCGGCCACCGGCATGATGACCATGAAGTGCGACATGGCAGGCGCGGCCGTGGTGCTGAACGCCGTCCTGGCGATCGCCGAGCTGGGACTGCCGGTGAAGGCCACGGCGTGGCTTTGCCTGGCGGAGAACATGCCGTCCGGCACCGCGTCCCGGCCCTCCGACGTCTTAACCATGTACGGCGGCAAGACGGTGGAAGTGCTGAACACCGACGCCGAAGGCCGGCTGGTCATGGCCGACGGACTGGCCGCCGCCAGCGAGGAACATCCCGACGTCCTGTTGGACGTCGCCACCCTGACGGGTGCGCAGATGGTCGCGCTGGGAAGCCGGGTGGCCGCGGTCATGGGCGAAGAACCCGTGCGTGATGCCGTCAAGGCCGCCGCCGACCGGGCGGGGGAACTGTTCTGGCCGATGCCGCTGCCGGAGGAACTCCGTCCCAGCCTGGACTCGCAGGTGGCAGACCTGTCCAACATGGGCGACAAGTACGGCGGCATGCTGACGGCCGCGATCTTCCTGCGCGAGTTCGTGGGCGAATCCGGCGGCGTGCGCATCCCGTGGGCCCACCTGGACATCGCCGGCCCGGCCTTCAATGAAGGATCCCCGCACGGCTACACCCCGAAGGAGGGCACCGGCGTCGCCGTCCGCACGCTGGTGGCCTACGCCGAGGATGTAGTGGCCCGCAGCTCCTAAAGGCCCGCGCCCCGCGGCTCGCCCGCGTGAATCCGCACACAATCCGGCCTGTTGGGGCCGTCACCAACTAGATGATGGTATGCGGGAGGGCTAAGGTGAGACCCAACCAACTTCGTTCGTCAACCCCAATCAACTCATCGACGTGTCACCACACGTTGCGAACACGCGAGGGAGCGTTCACGTGGCCGATTCGGCAACAGCGCAAGAATTCGACATCCTGATCCTCGGCGGCGGCAGCGGCGGCTATGCCGCTGCCCTCCGCGCCGTGCAGCTGGGCTTCAGCGTCGGTCTGGTGGAAAAGGGCAAGCTCGGCGGCACCTGCCTGCACAACGGCTGCATCCCCACCAAGGCGCTGTTGCATTCGGCCGAGCTGGCCGACCACGCCAAGGACGCCGCGAAGTACGGCGTGAACGTGAGCCTCGATTCCATCGACATGGCCGCCGTCAATGCCTACAAGGACGGTGTCATCGCCGGGAAGTTCAAGGGCCTGACCGGCCTGGTCAAGTCCAAGGGCATCACCGTCATCGAAGGCGAAGGCAAGCTCGTCGGCAAGGACACCATCGAGGTCGGCGGCACCGCCTACAAGGGCAAGAACATCGTCCTGGCCACCGGCTCCTACTCCAAGACCCTCCCCGGCCTGGAAATCGGCGGCAAGGTCATCACGTCCGACCATGCCCTGAAGATGGACACCCTGCCCAAGAGCGCCGTGGTGCTCGGCGGCGGCGTCATCGGCGTCGAGTTCGCCTCGGTATGGAACTCGTTCGGCGTTGACGTCACCATCGTCGAGGGCCTGCCCTCGCTGGTGCCCAACGAGGACCCGGCCATCATCAAGCAGCTCGAGCGCGCGTTCAAGAAGCGCGGCATCAAGTTCAACACCGGCGTTTTCTTCGAAAAGGTGGAACAGAACGACGACGGCGTGGTGGTCACCCTCGCCGACGGCAAGACGTTCCAGGCCGACCTGATGCTGGTTGCCGTCGGGCGCGGACCGAGCACCGCAGGCCTGGGCTTCGAGGAAGCCGGCCTCACGGTTGACCGCGGCTTCGTGATCACCAACGAGCGGCTGCACACCGGTGTCGGCAACATCTACGCCGTCGGCGACATTGTTCCCGGCGTCCAGCTGGCCCACCGCGGATTCCAGCAGGGCATCTTCGTGGCCGAGGAGATTGCCGGCAACAAGCCGGCCCTCATCGAGGACATCAACATCCCCAAGGTCACCTACTGCGATCCGGAGATTGCCTCCGTCGGCCTTAACCAGCCGCAGGCCGAGGAGAAGTTCGGCAAGGACAACGTGGAGACCGTCGAGTACAACCTGGCCGGCAACGGCAAGAGCTCGATCCTGGGCACCAGCGGCATGATCAAGATGGTCCGCGAAAAGGACGGCCCCATTGTGGGCATGCACATGATCGGCGGCCGCATCGGCGAGCAGATCGGCGAGGCGCAGCTGATCGTCAGCTGGGAAGCCTACCCGGAGGACGTCGCGGCGCTCATCCACGCGCACCCCACGCAGAACGAGGCCCTCGGCGAGGCCGCCATGGCGCTGGCCGGCCGCCCGCTGCACGGCTAACAAGCCCTCCCCTGGTGCACCCGTCCCCGCCGGGCGGGTGCACTAGGCTCAAGACAAGACTCGATGTACCGGCCAGGCCGGAAAATAGACTCAAAGGAGAACGGGCACCACATGTCTGAAACCGTGAACTTGCCCGCCCTCGGTGAAAGCGTCACCGAAGGCACTGTGACCCGCTGGCTGAAACAGGTCGGCGACCGGGTCGAAGTCGACGAACCCCTGCTCGAGGTTTCCACCGACAAGGTCGACACCGAGATCCCCTCTCCGGTAGCCGGTGTGATCGAAGAGATCCTGGTCGCCGAGGACGAAACCGCCGACGTCGGAGCCCCGCTGGTGCGCATTGGCGACGGTTCCGGCTCCGGCGAGGCAGCCGAAGAAGCGCCGGTGGCGCAGCAGGAGGCTGAAGCCCCCCAGCAGGAAGCCCCCGCTCAGGAGGCCCCGAAGCAGGAGGAGCCCCGGCAGGAAGCCCCCGCCGAGGAGGCTCCCGCCGCCGGTTCCGGCGAAGGCACCGAAGTCACCCTCCCGGCATTGGGCGAAAGCGTGACCGAGGGAACGGTCACCCGCTGGCTGAAGCAGGTGGGCGACACCGTCGAGGTCGATGAGCCGCTGCTCGAGGTCTCCACCGACAAGGTCGACACGGAGATCCCGTCCCCGGTGGCCGGCACGGTCCAGGAAATCAAGGTCGCCGAGGATGAGACCGCAGAGGTCGGTTCGGTGCTCGCCATCATCGGCACCGGTGCCGGCCCCGCCAAGGCGGAGCCGAAGGAAGCCGAGCCGGTGGCCGCGGCGCCTGCCGAGGAACGCGAAGCCCCGGTGGCTGAACCGTCCGCCGAACAGCCTGCCGCAGAAGCCCCCAAGGCCGAGGCTCCGAAGGCCGAGGCTCCGAAGGCCGAGGCTCCGGAGGCGGCAGCCCCCCAGGCAGCCCCGGCCCCTGCCGAGCCC
>NZ_JBNHGL010000269.1:0-3646 GCF_059091245.1 Arthrobacter sp. Y3225116 | reverse complement strand
TACGTGTTCGCTGTGCTGAACGGACACGCCATCGAGGCCGCGCTGGGATACTTCATCAACCCGCTGGTCTCCGTGCTGCTGGGGGTCATCCTGCTGATCACGGCGCTGCGCGGCTGGCGCACCTTCGGGGCCGCGCTGGGCAACAGGCGCACCCTCGGGACGTTGGCCCTGGCCGCGGGCCTGATCGCGGTCAACTGGTTGACCTACGTGTTCGCGGTGCTGAACGGACACGCCATCGAGGCCGCGCTGGGATACTTCATCAACCCGCTGGTCTCCGTGCTGCTGGGGGTCATCCTGCTGAAGGAACGGCTGCGCCCGGCGCAGTGGGCCGCCATGGGCGTTGCCTTCGCCGCTGTGCTGGTGCTTGCCTTCGGGTACGGCAACGTTCCGTGGATTGCCCTGATCCTGGCGCTCAGCTTCGGGTTCTACGGCCTGGTCAAGAAGAACATCGGCGGCCGCGTCGACGCCGTCACCAGCCTGAGCGTGGAAACGCTGGTGCTGACCCCGGTCTCCGTGGCCATCATGCTCATCCTGATGGCCGGCGGCCAGGCGACCCTGCTCTCCGAAGGCAGCGGGCATTTCTGGCTGATGGCCGCAAGCGGCCTGATCACCGCGCTGCCCCTGCTGTTCTTCGGCGCCGCCGCCCGCCGGCTGCCGCTGAGCACTGTCGGAATGCTGCAGTATCTGGCCCCGCTCCTGCAGTTCATCATCGCCCTCGTCTTCCTGCACGAGCCTATGCCGTTGGAACGCTGGATCGGCTTCGGCCTGGTCTGGCTCTCCCTGGCCATCCTCACCACGGACATGGCCGTGGCCCTGAAGCGGGCGCCCAAGGCCGGGGACGAGCCGGCTGCCGCCCAGGCACCCCAGCCGCCCGCGGCGGCTTAAATTTCGGACAGCCCTTCGTACGTTGACCAGAATTCGGACATGGATCGTGGGCGGCCCATGGTCAAGTCTTCCAGGTAGAGAAGATGCGCGTGCCAGCCGGGCAGGTAATTGGCGGCTTCGCTCCCCAGCCCGTCGTGCGCCAGGTCCAGGGTGGTAGTACTGCCGACCGGGGTGAGGGTGATCCGCACCTGCGAAGCCGGCTCGTCCGGAAAGTCCCACGTCATGTGCAGCAGTTTTTCCGGTTCACATTCCAGGATCCGGCTGGTACAAAAATAGTTTTCCGCGTGCTGGATGGTCACCACATCCCCCACGACGAACCGCCCGGACGTTAACTTCCCCAGCCAATGAGGCAAGGCCTCCGGGTCTGTCAGACCCCACCAAAGACGGGCTGCGGGCACTGCCATGGACCACCTGTGGGACACGTGTCCCTTCGCCGCGTGAACGGCACGACTGATGAGAGGCATAACCGGAGGCGACACTAGTAGCGGATCGCGTCGATCACCTTGACCCGCACGGCCACCACCGCCGGGATCAGGCCGGCCAGCGCGCCGACGGCCGTCGCGGCGCCGATGCCCAGCAGCGCCGCTTCCACCGGGAACGGCGGCAGTTCGCTGATGCCCTGGGCGATCAGGTCCTGGATCCACGGGCTCTTCACCACGGCGACGGCGAGCATCACCCCCGCCACGCCGGCTACGAACGTCGCGACCACCGATTCGAGCATTACGCCGAAGAAGATCCGGCCGGAGGTCGCCCCGAAGCTGCGCCGGATGCCGATTTCCCGCACCCGGTACCTGACCGTCACCATCGAGATGTTGAGCAGTCCCACGGCGCCCAGCAGCAGCACCAGTCCGGCGACGCCGCCCACCGCCCACTGGATGCCCTCGAACGGGTCGCCCCAGGCGGCATAGTCGCTGCGGTACACATTCGCCTGGGCATCGGGGAACTGGGCCTGGAGGTCGCCGGCGATCGCCGCGCTCAGGCCCGGCTCGAGCTCGGCCGGGAGCCACATTTCCAGGACGGGAGGAGGACCTGCCTGCCCGCCGAGGCCCCAACGCTCGTACTGGCTGGTGAGCATCATGGCCCGGGCCATGGCTTCCTGGTGGAAGTCCGGCATCACTCCCACCACGGTGGCCGCGATCGGCCGCTGCTGGAAGATCTGCACCACCGGGTTCAGTGCCAGGTCCGGTTCGCCCAGCTGCCGGTGGAATGCTTCGTTGATAATCACCGCCGGCGCAAGCGCCGCGGCGTCGGCTTCCGTGAACCAGCGGCCGGCGACCAGGTCGACCCGCCGCATCTCGCCGTAGCTGCGGTCCACCACCGTGGTCTCGGCCGTCACGACGCCGTGGGGGAACTGGAACGGGACCTGGGCGAAGGTTCGGCGGCTCGCGTATTCCACGCCGTAGCGTTCCACGAGCCCCTCGAAGGCGGCGTGCAGGACCGCCGGTTCTTCGGTTCCTGTCGGCGTGTAGACCTCAGCCGTCACGGTCGCTGCGCGGCCTCCGGATTGTTCCTGCCCCTGCACGATGCCTTCCCTGGCCATGTTGCCGAGCCCGACGACGGTGGTCAGGGCCGCGACGGACAGCGCCACGCCGATCAAGGCCAGCAGGACCCGGGTCTTGTGGATGCGCAGCTCGGCCCATGCCTCGACCAGGAGGGCGACGGCGCCGGTCATGCCGCCAGCTCCGAAGCGTGCAGAATCCCGTCACCCAGCCGATAGTGCCGCTGGGCCAGGACCGCCACGTTCGCATCGTGCGTGATGGTCACCAGGGCCGCACCCGACTCCTTAACCACGTCGCCCAGCAGGGCCATCACGCTTTGGCCGGTTTCGATGTCCAGGGCGCCGGTAGGCTCATCGGCGAGAATCAGCCTGGGCGAGCGCACCAGCGCCCGCGCGATGGCGATCCGCTGCTGCTCACCGCCGGAGAGCTTGTGCGGTTTCTCCCCCAGCCGGTCGCCCAGGCCGACCCGATCGAGCATTTCCGCGGCCAACCGCTCGCGCCGCCAGAATTGCCGGCCGCGGGCATAGAGCAGCGGGGTCATGACGTTTTCCAGTGCGGTACGGCCCGGCAACAGGTTGAACTGCTGGAAGATGAATCCCACGCGCGCACCGCGGGCCATGGCGCGCTGCTTTTCCCCCAGGGAAGAGACCGCCCGCCCCTCGAAAAACATCTCGCCCGTGCTCGGCACGTCCAGCAGGCCCAGGATGTTCAGCAGCGTGGACTTTCCCGACCCGGACCGGCCGACTATCGACACGTGCTCGCCGGTACCGATGCTCAGCTCGATGCCCTGCAGGATGTGCAGCGGGCCGCGGTCCGGGATGTGCACGCTCCGCGTCACGCCCTGCAGCTCCAGCAGCGGGGCCCCCGCCGCCGCAGCGCTCATCCGCCCACCATGCCGAAATCGCCTTCCATCCCGGGCATCATCTGGTCCCCCGGCGCGCCGGGAATGAACTGCAGGACCAGGTCGCCCTCGTCCAGCCCCTCCACGATCTCCACTTGCATCCCGTCGGTCAGTCCCAGGGCGACCGGGCGCTCAACCGGTGCCCCGCCGTCGTCCTCCACGACCCACACCAGACCGGTGTCCACCGATCCGCGGACCGCCGTGGTGGGTACCACGATCACGTTCTCTGCGGTTCCGGCCGTGATATCGATCGTCGCGCCCAGCCCGGGGAAGACCCTGACATCGGCCGGCACGGCGCAGTTGACAGTGCCCGTCGCCGCCGGGGCCGCCGGCCCGAACGGGTCCCCGGGCTGCTCCGGCC
>NZ_JBNHGL010000268.1:0-3704 GCF_059091245.1 Arthrobacter sp. Y3225116 | reverse complement strand
CGAGGCCGTCCGGGCTCCACGGCAGCTCGAGCGAGGCGTCGACCAGGCCGGTGAGGCGGCGGCGCAGCTCGCGGTTACGCAGCCAGCCGGTGACCGCCAGCGCCAGCACGGACGCGAAGACCAGGAGCAGCGACTGGACGCCGTCATGGCCGAACCGGAGGGCGGCGTACTGGGCGGCCAGGCACAGGAGCAGATTGATGGCCAGCGTGCACAGTGCCGGCGCCCAACCGATGCCGTTGCGGAAGGTGCTGCTCCGCGTGGCGGTCGTGTCGAAGGCACGCTCGACGGCAATCGCCGTCAGGAAAAAGGCCAGCCAGCCGGCCAGCAGGGCGGCCGGCCAGGCAAAACCGCGGGCGTGGAAGGCCTGGAACACCGCTACCAGCACGGCGGAGGCCAGCAGCCGGCTGATAAACCAGTACACCTCTCCCCAGCGGAAGCGCCGGAAAACCACGCGCGTGGCCAGCAGCCCGACTCCCACCACCGCCACCGTTTCGTGCAGCGGGGCGGTGAGGTCGTTGCAGACGATCACGGCAGCGGTCATCGCGGCGGTGGTCTGGCGCCGCATGAGCGGCGTATCCACGCGCAGGTGCCAGGCCAGCACCAGCATCAGCACGGAGAGGACGGCCACAAGGTCGAATCGTGGCGGAGCGACGATCGAAGCCGCGACGACTTGTCCCAACACCAGCAGCCCGGCAGCCGAAATGCCGGCGATGGCAGCCCACGCCAAGGCGGCCGCCGCCTTGGTGGCCGTCATGATGCTGCCGGCATGCCCGTTCCCCACTTCTTCTGCCGTCCGATGTTAACGTTTCAACAATCGTAACCGTGCAGCGCGCACAGCCGGCGCACCGGGTGGCTGACGCTCCGAGACGGAGAGGGGTCAAAGGAAGCCGATGCCGGCGGGTGCCTTCGTCATGGGCGGCCGGCACCAGCCCACCGAAAAAGACACAAAGCAGGCGGCCCGCCCAACCGCGGCCCATGTCCGGCTCGCGCCGGACATGGCTACCGCGTGGACGGGCCTTCGCCTTTAGTGCTTGAGCAGCCCCTCCAGGAAGGTAACGGGCCGCTGCATTTCACCGTGCTTGGCGCCGAGCACGATAACCGTGCCGGCGAAGGCCGGGATGGTCCACTGCAGCAGCTTGAGCTGCTTCTGCGCGGACTTAAGCTCCGGTGATGCCATCGGCGACGGCTCGGTGGCGCCCTCTGCCCCCTGCTCGGCCATCTTCTCCACCTTCTTGCCCAGCATGCCGGCGTAGAGGGTGACGCCCGCGCCGGCCAGGGTGACAACGGTCTTGATCACGGTATTCCGCGTAACCCCTTCCTGCTTGACCATCCTGCCCTTGTTGCCCGCCAGCAGCGGCAAACCGGAAGCAAGGTGCGATACGAAAGCCACGGTCTGGATTGGCGCCCACTTCATCCAGCCGACGCTGGACAAACGGGTCCGCTCGCGCGGATCCTGGGCGGCGGCGGCCGCACCGTTAAGACCGACGGCGCCCATCAGGGAACCGCCGAACCAGGCGGCGGCAGTAAGGTCGTGCACAGAACGGGCCAAAAGATTTCCGGACATTGCTGACTCCTTAAGTGCGTGCTGTGGTGCCGATCGGCAGATGCCCCCGGCTAAAGGTTGACGACGTCGTTCTTGCCGACGTCGTCTGCTTGCTTCCCGGTGACCATTCCCTTGGCCAGCTTGAACAGCGTGGCCACCTTGGGGGAATCCGGCTTCCAATATTCGGCGGTGTGGGCCTCGACCCGGAGCAAGGCCACCGACGGGTCGTCCTTGCCGTTTTCAAACCACGGTTCCATCATGGGGCCCCACAGTTCGTCGATCTTCGCCTGGTCGCGGACGATTGAGGCGGTGCCCGAGATGGACAGGTAGCCGTCGGACCCGCTGACCGACACGTTGACGTGCGGATTGGCGCGGATTTCGTTGGCCTTGGGCGAGGGATCGTGCGTCACGAACCACAGGTCGCCGTCGAACTCTGCTTCCTGTAGCGCCAGGGGTCGACTGAACAGCTGGCCGCTGGCGTTGACCGTGGTGAGGACGCCGATGTCAGCGTCCTTCAGGATCTTGGCTACTTCCTTGCGTCCTTCATCATCGTTCGACATGAAACCACCTTCCGACTAGGGTGCAGGGAATCCTCAGCATACTTTCTAATTCCGAGGAGGCCAATGGTGGTTGCGGGCGGGAACGGTTGAACGGGGAAGTGGGCGCGCCATGGGGCCGAAGCCTGGCAGGCTCCGGCCCCATGGCGCGGCGGTGCCGCCTCTTTACGCGGTGCGGGCGCCGGCTAGCAGTTCGTCCAGCCGCTCGTAGCCTTCGCTCATGCCGCTTTCCATGCCGGACTGGGCCATGCCGTCGCGGGCCTCCAGCGTGGGGTAGACGGAATGGCCGATCAGTTTGCAGCGTCCGTTGCCGAGATCCTCGAAGGTCATGAATTCGATGCTGACGACGTCCGGGTAGCCGCCGAACTCGAACGTCTGGATGGCGAACTCGTTCTCGCGGACCGTGTGGAAAATGCCGGTAAAGGCGTACTGCTGGCCGTCGGGTCCGGTGTGGAGGTAGCGGTAGCTGCCGCCGGTGCGGAAGTCGTAATGATCGACGTCCATCTTCATGCCCCGCGGGCCCAGCCACTGCTTGAGCAGGTCGGGGTCTTTGTGTGCGCGGAAAACGTCGGCGACGGGATAGTCGAACTCTCGTTCGGTATCGATGAACGGAAGGCCCTCCGGGAGGGTGACTTTAAGTGAGTTGCTCATGGTTTGTCCTTGGATAGTTGGCCGAGCACGGCGTCCAGTCCGCGGTACTGCGCCTCCCGAACCAGCCGGTACTGGTCGATCCACGCGGTGAGTGCTTCGAGCCGTGCAGCGTTCAGGTGAACGGGCCGGCGCTGGGCATCCCTGGTGCGGGTGACCAACTGTGCCTGCTCGAGGACCTGGATGTGCTTCGAAACCGCCTGCTTGGAGATTTCGAAGGGCTCGGCCAGCTCGTTGACCGTTGCCGGTCCGCGGCTGAGCCGGGCGATGATGCGGCGGCGGGCCGGATCGGCCAGAGCCATGAACGCCCTGTCCAGGAGGGCCTCGTCGCTGCTACCAGTCACGTTATTCAACTCTTCCCTTGATCAACCTTTCGGTTGTCCAATAAGTTACTCCCGGGTCCCCGGGCGGTCAAGGGCCCAATGGTGTCCCTTATTAACCCTGGTCAAGGTGCTGGTGCCGGGTATATGGACGAAATTCCGGGGCTCGCCTAGTATGGCCGTCAAGCGGTCGCCGACGACCGGGGGAAGCGGAATCAGTGCCATGACGCAGATGCTGAGGGTCGCCGACGCCGTCGGCCGCATGCTCGCCGAATTCGGGGTCTCCCAGGCGTTCGGGGTAGTCGGCAGCGGTAACTTCCTGGTGACGAACGCGCTCATCGCGAACGGTACCCGCTACGTCGCCGCGCGCCACGAGGCGGGGGCCGCATCGATGGCCGACGCCTACTCCCGGATCACCGGCGAGGTGAGCGTGCTGAGTCTGCACCAGGGCTGCGGGCTGACGAACTCGCTCACCGGGGTCGCGGAGGCGGCCAAGTGCCACACGCCATTGCTCGTGCTTGCCGCGGACACCTCGATCGGCGATGTTGACCTTTTCCCCAACGTCGGGTTTGCCTTTGAGCGAGATGAGGTAGTCGAAGGAGCCGTCGTCGGGGACGTAGATGAGCGCCGACTTGT
>NZ_JBNHGL010000267.1:0-3712 GCF_059091245.1 Arthrobacter sp. Y3225116 | reverse complement strand
GGGATGGGCCACACCCTTCCCGAGGCCACGCCCTGCTGCGCCCCGGTCGGGAGGCCGCCGGGTGCGCGAAGCCAGGCCCTGCCGAGAGGCCGCCGCCGCTGGAGTAACACTGTGAGATGGCTAACAGAAGCCGTACGGAAGTTCGCCCAAGCGCCCGCCGACGCCTATCCTCTAGAGAAATATGAGCCCCGGAAGGCAGTGACATCCCGATGTTGATCCAACCCGCAGCTCCGATCGGCATCTTTGATTCCGGGGTGGGTGGGCTGACCGTGGCCCGCGCAGTGATAGACCAGCTGCCCAACGAATCCATCTTGTATGTCGGCGACACCGCAAACGGCCCCTACGGACCGCTGCCGATCGCCGAGGTGCGCGCGAATGCGCTCGGCGTGATGGATGAACTCGTGGACGCCGGCGTGAAGCTCCTCGTGATCGCCTGCAACTCCGCCTCCGCCGCCGTTCTGCGCGACGCCCGGGAGCGCTACACCGCCCGCTACGGCATCCCGGTGATCGAGGTGATCCAGCCGGCCGTCCGCCGCGCGGTCGCGTCCACGCGGAGCGGCAAGATCGGCGTGATCGGCACCTCGGCCACCGTCGGTTCCCGCGCCTACGAGGACACCTTCGCCGCCGCACCGCACCTGGACGTGACCTCCGTGGCCTGCCCCCGGTTCGTCGAATACGTGGAGGCCGGCGTGACGGCCGGCCAGGAGCTGCTTTCCACCGCCGAGGAGTACCTGGAGCCGCTCAGGCGTGCCGACGTGGACACGCTGGTGCTCGGCTGCACGCACTATCCGCTGCTGACCGGCGTGATCTCCTACGTCATGGGCGACGGCGTGACGCTGGTTTCCAGCGCGGAAGAGACCGCCAAGGACGTGTACCGGTCGCTCGTGTCCCACGATCTGCTGCGGCCGGAGGGTACGCCAGGCCGGCACCACTTCATTGCCACCGGCGACGCAGCGTCCTTCGAGGTGCTGGCGCGCCGGTTCCTGGGGCCGGAAGTGATCGCCGTGGAGCATGTGGAGCACGTGGCGGCGCACTATCCCACCGGCAGCATGGCCAGGATCACCCCCGAGATGGTTGCCGCCGCGCGCGCCGGGGCGCAGGCAGGCCCGAAGGTTTCGCCGTTTGCCGGTGCGTCCGGGCAGTACAACCCGGGGGAGCGGGCATGAACCTGACCATCATCGGCTGCAGCGGCTCGTTTCC
Organism: Arthrobacter sp. Y3225116; assembly: GCF_059091245.1. Classification (NCBI taxonomy): domain Bacteria; kingdom Bacillati; phylum Actinomycetota; class Actinomycetes; order Micrococcales; family Micrococcaceae; genus Arthrobacter; species Arthrobacter sp. Y3225116. The sequence goes on along the minus strand of NZ_JBNHGL010000267.1, from coordinate 2,512 downwards.
CGGACCGCAGTCCCCGGCGTCGTGCTATCTGGTCAGCGCCCACGACGGCGAGCGGACCTGGCGCATCCTGCTGGACCTGGGCAACGGCGCCCTGGGCACCGCGCAGCGCTACATGGCGTTGGAAGATATCGACGCCGTCTTCCTGAGCCACCTGCACCCGGACCATTGCATGGACCTGTGCGGCCTGCATGTGGCGGTGCGCTGGAATCCCGACGGCTGGACCAAGGGCCGCATCCCCGTGTGGGGGCCGGCCGCCACGGCGGACCGCATGGCCACCGCCTACGGGCTGGAGCTGGATCCGGGCATGAAAGAGGAGTTCGACTTCCACGTTTGGGCGGAACGGGAACCGGTCAAGCTGGGCCCGTTCACCATCACGCCGTATCCGGTGCGCCACCCCGTCGAGGAGGCCTACGCGATCCGGGTCGAGGCTACGGAGCCCACGCCCGAGGGGCCGGTCACGCGCGTGCTCGCCTACTCCGGTGACACCGACAGTTGCCCCGAACTGGTCGAAGCGGCCTTCGGCGCGGACATGTTCCTGTGCGAGGCTGCCTTCCACGAGGGACGCGACGACGCCGTCGACGGCGTGCACCTCACCGGAAAGCGGGCCGGTGCCGCTGCCACCGAGGCGCAGGTCCGGCGGCTGCTGCTGACCCACCTGCCCGTCTGGAACGACTCGGTGCGCACCGTCGAGGAAGCCCGCGAAACCTATGTCGGCGATCTCGCGGTCGCGGTGGCCGGCGTCAGCTACGTCGTCTGAGCGGCAGCGGGGCGGTGGCGGCGACGTCTTCCGCGCGGCCGCGGCCACCGCGAGCCGATAGGGTGGACTCATGATTGATGTTGATCCCGGTTCCGCCATGCCCGCTGCCGCCGCCCGCGCCGACGGCCGGACGCCCGAGCAGTTGCGTCCAATCAGCATCACGCGCGGCTGGTCCAACCAGGCCGAAGGATCGGCGCTGATCGAGTTCGGGAACACCCGCGTGCTCTGCACCGCATCGGTGACCGCGGGCGTGCCGCGTTGGCTGAAGGGCGAAGGACGCGGCTGGGTGACGGCCGAATACGCGATGCTTCCCCGCGCCACGAACACCCGTTCCGACCGCGAATCCGTCAAAGGCAAGATCGGCGGCCGCACGCACGAAATTTCCCGGCTGATCGGCCGCTCGCTCCGCTCGGTGATCGACACCAAGGCGCTGGGGGAGAACACCATCGTTTTGGACTGCGACGTGCTCCAAGCCGACGGCGGCACGCGCACCGCGGCCATTACCGGCGCCTTCGTGGCCCTTGCCGACGCCTTGCACTGGGCGAAAGAGCAGAAGCTGATCGCCCCTTCCGCCCGCCCGCTAACCGATACCGTCGCCGCGGTGAGCGTCGGCATTATCGATGGCGTGCCGATGCTGGACCTGCCCTACGTCGAAGACGTGCGCGCCGAAACGGACATGAACGTGGTGGTCACCGGATCCGGCCAGTTCGTGGAAGTCCAGGGCACCGCCGAGGGCGCGCCGTTCGACCGTGCGGAACTCGACGCGCTGCTGGACCTGGCTCTTGCCGGCACCGCCCAGTTGGCCCAGATCCAGCGGGACACCCTGGCGGAGACGCTGGGAGAAGTCATCCGTGGCTGACACCGGGGCCGCAGGCGCCGGGCCCGACGGAGCGCCGGACGCCGGGCAGGAGATCGAGCCCCGGCTCGTCTTGGCCACCCGCAACCAGGGAAAGCTGCGTGAATTGCGTGACCTGCTGCGCGGCCAGATACCGGGGCTGGACGTGGATACCCAGGTGATCGACGCTGCCACGGCAGGGGTCCCGGACGTTGCCGAAACCGGCCTGACCTTCGCAGAGAACTCCCTGTTGAAGGCACGCGCCGTGGCCGAAGCCACCGGACTGGTCGCGGTGGCCGACGACTCCGGCCTGGCCGTTGACGTACTCGGCGGGGCGCCCGGCATCTTCTCGGCCCGCTGGTCCGGGAAACACGGCGACGACGAAGCGAACCTGCGCCTGCTGTTGAGCCAATTGTCCGACATTGCGCCCGAGCATCGCGGGGCCGCGTTCGTCTGTGCAGCAAGCGTCGTGTCGCCGCGTCTTGAAGCCGTCGAGGAGGGCCGGCTGGCCGGTATCCTGCTGGCAGAACCGCGCGGCTCCGGCGGATTTGGCTACGACCCCATCCTGCAGCCAGCGGGGATGGACCGCAGTTGCGCCGAACTGCGGCCGGAGGAAAAGAACGCCATCAGCCACCGCGGCCAGGCGTTCCGCGCGCTGCTGCCTCACATAGTGGCGGCACTCGGCTAGGAATCGGAGAGGCCGTGCCGCAGCGCAGCCGAGGACCCGCCGCAGCCGGGGACCCGCCGTAGCGGAGGGTCGCTATCGGCGGCTTGCGGACCCCACACCTGCGGCCTGACCGCTTTCTGCGGAGGGTTCTGCATTCCCCGAAACTGTCAGTGGCGGCGGATAGTCTGTTTTCAGTAGCAGTTCAGCACCATCGTTGGCCGCCGGGCAGTGGGTTTGCCGGTGGCGTCTGCGG
>NZ_JBNHGL010000266.1:0-3749 GCF_059091245.1 Arthrobacter sp. Y3225116 | reverse complement strand
CACGGGCGGATGCTCCACGAGGGTGGCTGTCACGGTGACCAGCTCATCCCGGTAGATTTCGAACGGCTCCATGCCGGCCGCGTCGCCAAGCTGTCCGGATTCCTCGGCCCCGAACCCCGCCCCGGCAGTCTTTTTCGCCTCGTCCGTTGCGGACCGCCCGGGGCTCTCGGCCGCCGAGACTGCTTCATTTTGTTCCCGCGTAGTGACCGGCGGCTGGCTGCGCTGGACTTCCAACGGGTCGCTGCTCAGTCCACCGTGCACACCCGTCCCCATCGGCTCCCCGCTCCGCGGATGCGCGCCGTCCGGCGCCAGCAGCCAGCGGCCGTGCCCGGGGTAGCCGAGAAGCGCACTAAAGACGCTGGGAGAGTCGAAGCGGGGAAGGCAGAGCCAGTCCATGCTCCCGGACCGGGACACCAGGGCCCCCGTATGCAGATCCGATATGAGTGCGTAGTCCTCAATGGGAGATGCCATCTCTCCACTCAATCACAAGGGACCCGGTTACGGCAGCGGCTGTTTAGGCCGGTGCAGCCTGCAGTTGCCGGCGCACCGGGGCCGGCCGGTTGGTGGTGATTTCACCGAAACCCAACTCGCGGCACAGCTCCACGTCCTGCGGATCGTCCACCGTCCAGACGCGGAACTGCGTGCCGGCGTCGAGCCAGCGCCGGACGAGCGGCAGATGCGAGCGCACGTAATCGATGCCGGGTCCGGCCCAGCCTACGCGGTGCGATTCGATCAGGCCTTCGCCTTCAGACAGCGCCCGTCGCAGCAGTACCGCAACAGCGCCGACGGTCAGCTCGCCCATCATCAGGCTGGCTTTGAGTTCTTCGGCGTCGATGTCATCCAAAAGTTGGCAGAGATACTGGCCCGGGATGTGGTCGGCCAAGTACTTCACGGCGTCCGGGTGGAAGCTCATGAAGGACAGCTGGATGTTGTCCAGCCGGGAGGTCTCCGGATCCCAGCCCTCCGCCATCAGGTACTTGAGCAGCTCGTCTTCCAGCTCCTGCCCGTACGGGCTGGGGTGCTTGAGCTCAACGGCCAGGCCCAGCGGCCGACCGGAGCCGCGCATGAGATCCACCAGGTCGTCCAGCGTCACCAGTTGGTCGGCGGTGCCGCCGTACTCGGCCGGAATCGGCGTGCCCTTCCACGAACTGACGTCCAGTTGCAGCAGTTCGTCCAGCGTGTGATCGGACACGTTGCCGGTGCCGGTGGAGGTGCGGTCCAGCGTGAAGTCGTGGAAACAGACCAGCCGGCGGTCTTTGGTCAGGTGGAGGTCGCACTCGATCCCATCGGCGCCGTCGGCGATCGCCTGCAGGTAAGCGGCCCGCGTATTCTCCGCATACTGCTCACTGGAACCACGGTGGGCGTAGATCCTCTGGTGCATGAATTCACCGTACGCGATGACCGGACATCGGGACCCGCCGTAGGGTTGACTGGTGGGTGAACGAACGATGATCGTTCGGCGATTCGGTTTCGGAGGCAACATGGGCACTCAGACGGGCGGCGGCGTCGCACCTGACACGGCGGAAGGGCGGACGGCGGCCGGACACGCGGGGCACACCATCCCCGGAAGCCTCCCGGGTGGCGGAACGGGCCAGCTTGCCGTGCTGCCGGACAGCGTCCGTGCCGCGGGCCTGCGGCGGATGAAACTGCTCGCCACCGGGTTGCTGCTGGTTCTGGCGGTGGTCTTCGTGGTGTCCTTCGCGCTGCAGGACCGCTACCCGTGGCTGAGCTATGTCAGGGCGGCGGCCGAGGGCGGAATGGTGGGTGCACTCGCGGACTGGTTCGCCGTGACCGCACTGTTCAAACACCCGATGGGGCTGAAGATCCCGCACACCGCGATCATCCCGCGCCGCAAGGACCAGATCGGCGCGAGCCTGGGCCAGTTCGTGGAAGAGAATTTCCTGGCCGAGGACGTGGTCAAGGCCAAGATCGGGTCCCTTGGGATCACTGCCAAGGCCGGCCTCTGGCTGGAACGGCCGGAAAACACCGAGCGGATTGCCCGCGAGGGCGCCACGGCCATCCGCGGAGCCTTGACGGTCCTCAATGACGAGGACGTGCAGGAACTGATTGAGTCACTGGCCCGCCGGCATTTGATCGACCCGCAGTGGGGACCGCCGCTGGGCCGGCTGGCCGAGCACGTGCTGCGCGACGGCCACCACCTGAAGCTGGTGGATCTGCTGCTGGGCCGCGCCGCCGACTGGGTCCTGGACAACCAGGACACGGTGGCGCGGCTGGTGTCGGACCGCTCCCCGACCTGGGTCCCGCCGTTCCTGGATTCGCTGGTCGGTGACAAGGTCCATCTGGAGCTGTACAAGTTCCTCATCGCGGTGCAGGCCGATCCGGATCATCCGATGCGCCAGCAGTTGGACGGGTACCTGAACTCCTTGGCACAGGACCTGCAGCACGATCCCGAGATGATGGCACGGGTGGAAGCGATCAAGCACAACGCCTTCGGCGACCCCGAAGTGCGTTCACTGGCGGCCCGCACCTGGGAGACGCTGAAGACCGCCCTGCTGGAGGCGGTGGAGGACCCCCAGAGCGGGTTGAGCCTGACGTTCAAGCGGGCGGTCGGAGACTTCGGCCACCGGCTGGCCACCGACGCGGAACTGGCGGCCAAGATCGACGGCTGGATCGAGGAGGCGGCCGGGTACCTGGTCCGCACCTATCGTTCGCAAATTGCCGCCGTCATCACCGAGACGGTGGAGCGCTGGGATGCCCAGGAGACGTCGCGGAAGATCGAACTCCAGGTGGGCCGGGACCTGCAGTTCATCCGGATCAACGGCACCGTGGTCGGCTCCCTGGCCGGGCTTGCGATCTTTACGGTGGCCACCGCCGCCTTCGGTTAGCCGCGCTCCTAGCCCGCCCAGAGAAAGCGGAGACGTTGGCCGGGCCGGGCCTGGGCCAGCGCCGGGAGGTCGGCCGCTTCCACCACGGCCGGCACCGGATAGCCGCCGGTCACCGGATGGTCGGCCAGGAATACGGTGGGCAAGCCCGACGGCGGCACCTGCACCGCGCCGGTAACCATGCCTTCGCTGGGCAGTTCCCGGTCGACCGCACGCTGCAGCGGCCGGCCCAGCAGGCGCAGTCCGATCCGGTTGCTCTCGGCGCTGACCGTCCACCGGCCCAGCACCAGGCGCTGGCGGGTGTCGGCGGTGAACCAGTCCAGCCGCGGCCCGGGGCGGAGCCGCACGGTCACGGTGGCGTCGGGCGACAGCGGCACCGGCACCGGCGTCCAGCGGGAATGAACGGCGGGCCCTTGGTGCAGGGCGTGTCCTCGGCCCCCGTCGGCGAGCGCGGCGGCGGGGTTCGAGCCGGTCCGTCCGCCCGGTGGAACAACCCCGGTCTCCACGACGTCCCCGTCCCGCAGCGGAGCCGGTCCCATGCCGGAGAGCAGATCCGTGGCCGCCGATCCCATCAGGGTCTCGGCCACGATGCCGCCGGCCACGGCCAGGTAATACCTGAGCCCGGACGCGGCGGGGGCGATCTCCAGCCTCTGGCCGGCACGGACGCGGATGGGCCGGTAAAGATCCGGTTGGTCCTTCCGCGGCCGGTCCGCGTAGGCAGGCTTAGCCGCCGCGTTTCCCGGGCCCGTCACCGAGAGTTTGCCGGAGGCCCCGGCCACCGCCACCACCGTGTCGGCGTCGAACCGCAGCACAGCGCCGCCCAGCAGCAACTCCAGCCCCGCCGCGGTGTCGGGGTTTCCGACCAGGCGGTTGGCCGTGCGCAGTGCCCGGGCGTCCAGTGCGCCG
>NZ_JBNHGL010000265.1:0-3793 GCF_059091245.1 Arthrobacter sp. Y3225116 | reverse complement strand
GGCCGGGGGCTGAAGCGCAGCCACAGGACCAGGCCGCCGGCAAGGGCCGCCGGGACGGTGACGAGCAGGGCAACGGCTGTCAGTGCGCGGCGGATGCGGACCTGCATGGCTTCCTCCGATCGGCCTGTGGTGAACCAATCGTGAGCCCGCCCCGCCCGCGGGGCAAGCCCCTCCCCTGCCTGACCGCCAACCGCCGGAAAGCCCCGCCCGCGAAGGGCCGTGAGGCCCGCAAACCGCTGGACGGCCCACCGACGAAAAGTCTTGCGGCTCGCCCGCCCAGGGCCGGGAAACCACGTCAGCCGAGGGCAACAACCAGGCTCAGCGCGGCCAAAACCAGGGCGACCGGCGTCATGGTCCACCGCTCGGGCTTACTGCGCGAGATGGCGTTTAGGAGGACGCCGACGAACAGGTACGCGGTCAGGACCCAGCTGAGGACGAGCGATGCGGTCTCCGGCAACGCGTCGAGAAGCTGCGCCCGGTCCATGATGACGAACACGAAGAACGCATACAGGAGCACCGAAACCGCGCTCCCGATGCGCAGCTTCGTCGGCAGGATGCGGTGGCTTCCTCCCCAAGCGAACCGTCCCAACGGCAGGCCCGCGGCCAGCAGTATCTGGAAGACCGCCAACAGCGCGAAGACAAGGCACGCGGCGATGGCCGCAACGGTGATCATGGCGAGCAGTGTAGCGGTGCAGCCTTCAGCCGCGGTCAGGCGGCCAGCGGCTGGCGGTCAGCCGGCCACGCGGTCAGCGGCTCGTGACCTTGCCCGTGAGCGAGGCGATCGGGCGCAGGAAGATCGGACGGGCCAGGAACCAAGCCGCCACGGTCACCGCGACGGAGGCGGCGAAGATCCAGAAGCCGGTCCACCCGCCGTCGTCCGTGGCCGCATACATGTGGTTGAGGTTGCGCAGCGCGCCGGTGGCCAGCACCAGCGTCACGTGCACGATGATGAACAGCACGAAGTACACCATCACCGGGAAGTGTATGGCCCGGGCCGCCTCAATCGGGAAGTATTTGTTGACCGCGGCCCGCTTGGGCCAGGCAGCCGAGGTGCGCAGGCCGGAGACGATGGCCAGCGGGGCGGCGATGAAGACGGTCGCGAAGTAGGTCAGCAGCTGCAGCGCGTTGTAGTTCACCCACCCGTTCTCCAGCGGCCAGTCCAGCGAGGCGTACTGCAGCACCGCGGACAGCGCGTTCGGGAAAATGTCCCAGCTGGTGGGCACAATCCGCATCCAGTGCCCGGTCGCGAAGATCAGCACCATGAACACGATGCCGTTCAGCACCCACAACGCATCCAGGGTCAGGTGGAACCACAGGTTCAGGGTGATCTTGGTGGGCGCGTTCCTGGTCTTCACCAGGCCCTTGTTGTTGCGCGTCCAGTACGCCGGCGAGCGCGTGCCGGCACGCACCTGCAATCCGGTGCGGATGATCAACACGATCAGGAAGAAGTTGAGGAAGTGCTGCCAGCCCAGCCAGGCGGGCAGCCCGACCGGCGCGGACTCGGGAAGTTCGGAGCGGCCCGGGTACGCGGCCAGGAAGTCCTGGACGCCCGGCATCGTGCGAAGCCATTTGGCCAGCAACACCAACAGCAGAAGCACGACGACGGCGCCGGCCACCGCCGCGGTAATCTTCAGCCACGTCTTCCGGGTACTCCCGGACGGTTTCGTCGAAGTGGACATCGCCAGCTTTCCTCGTTCCCTGCGTCCCGACAATCCGGGCTTCGTGATTCAAGGTACCCCGGCCGGGCGGCATCATGCCACACGCGCGGCCGCGGCGGCCAGAGCCCGCCGCGGCACGGGGCGAGCGGGGCGCTATTGGCCTCCCTGCGGCATCCATTTCAGGCAGTAGCGCAGGTTGGCGGTCACGGTCCGCACGGCGGCTTCTTCGTCTCCGGCAGCGATGGCGTCCGCCAGGTCCTCGTGTCCGGCGCGCAGGCATCCATCGAAGCCGTCCCGCAACCGCTGGGCCATCTTGGTCCCGTGGAACACGTCGCCGAAGCTGCCGTACAGCTCGTGCAGCAACTGGTTGCCGGAGGCCTCGGCCACGGCCAGGTGGAAGTCCCAGTCCGCGGCGATCCACCCTTCCAGGTCCTGCTCCGCCCACGCTTGCCGGCGCCGGGCCAGCATCTCCCGCAGCGCCTCCACGGCGCCGCCGGTAGCTGCCGGTTCCGACCCCGCCGACTGCGCCGACTGCGCCGCGAGCCGCGCCGCCTGGGTGTCCAGCGCGAAGCGCACCTGCAGCACGTCCTCGTCGTCGTACTCGCGGTAAGCGCGGCGGGCGGTGCCGCTGATCTCGCTGGTGGCCCGCACGTACGTGCCGTCGCCGCGGCGCACCTCGAGCATCCCGGCGTGGGCCAGCGCCTTGACCGCCTCTCGCAGCGTGCCGCGGGAGACGCCCAGGCGTGCCATCAGTTCCGGCTCCGGAGGGATCCTGGTCCCCAGCTGCCACCGCCCCGCCGCGATGGACTCCCGCAGCCTCGACGTGACTTCCTCCGCCAGCGGCGGCCGCTGCAGCGGGCCGGACCTCATGCCCGCGCCTCCCGCGCCAGGCCGCTGACCGCGTGGGCCAGCAGCAGTTGCAGCGCCGCGCCGGCCACCAGCAGCACCAGCGGCACGGTCCAGTCGGCGAGTGCGTCGTGCAGCAGGCCGAGCCCGAACGGGCCCAGCGCGGCGAAGAGGTAGCCCACCGATTGGGCCAGCGTGGACAGCGCGGTGGTCTCGGCCGCGTCCGAACCGCTGCGGCTGATCACCAGCATCAGCAGCGGGAAGACCCCGAAACCTAGGCCGATCAAGACCGCGGGGAGCACGGCGAGCTCGGCAGGCAGCACGAGCAAGGCGAGATAGCCTGCCAGCGACGCCGCGCAGGTGATCATGAAGGCCGGCCGCAGCAGGCCCGGGCGCGCCGCCATGGACAACAGCAGGACGACGGCGGGGATGGACACCAGCTGGACCAGCGCGAGCAGCTGCCCGGCCGCCGCGGAATCCACCCCGCGGGAGATCAGGATGTACGGCAGCCAGCCCATCACGGAATAGACGAGCAGCGCCTGGATGGTGAACAGGCCGGTGAGCAGCGCGCCCTTGCGGGTGAGCAGCAGCGGCCACGGCGACGAGTGGCCCCGGGTCCGTGTGCCCGGCCCGCGCCTGCCGGCCACGGCCATGGGAAGGAACACCGCCAGCCCGACGACGGCCAGCAGCGCCCAGGCGGCCAGCGCGAGTGACGGCGAGTCCAACTGCGCGGCCAGCGGGACGCTGACGGCCGCGGCCAAGGTGGCGCCGATGGACATGGAGATGGTGTAGGCCCCGGTCATGGTCGAGGGCCGGTGCGCGAAGTATTTGCGGATGAACGCCGGCAGCGCCACGTTGCATACCGCCAGTCCGGACATGGACACCACCGTGCCGGCCAGCAGCATGCCGACGGATTCGACTCCGCGCAGGCCCAGGCCGGCAATCAGCAGTGTCAGCGCGAGTGCGATGGCGCGTTCCAGTCCCATGCGGCTGCTCAGCCAGGCGGTCGCGGCGCCGGCCACGGCGAAGCACAGCACGGGAACGGTGGGCAGCAGTGCGGCGATCAGCGGCCCGTACCCCAGCAGCTGCTGCAGGTCGTGGAAGAGCGCGGCCGCGCTGGCAATGCCCGCCCGGAGGTTCAGCCCGATGAGTATCACGGCGGCGACGGCCGCGGCGATAAACCAGCGGCGGTGCGCGGCGGCGGGGGCCGGGGCAATCTCCTGCACGTCCAGCTCCGGCACCAGGGCCTCGACGAACTCCACCGGAGCCTCGTCGCCGCCGGGCGCTTG
>NZ_JBNHGL010000264.1:0-3798 GCF_059091245.1 Arthrobacter sp. Y3225116 | reverse complement strand
GGCCCGGGGTCCCGCGGCGGCGCCCCGGCAGGCGCCCCGCCGTACCCCGCTCTCCGTCGTACCCAACAGCCCGACGCGCAAGCGCGTACCGTTCGCCCTGTTCTGCTTTACCGTCCTGGTGCTCGCACTCGGCAGCGTCCTGATGCTGAACATCTCGGTCTCCAGCGGGCAGTACAAACTGGTGGAGCTGCGCAACGAGCAGGTCTCCTTGGCCCAGGCGAACGAAAAACTGACACAGCAACTCGAAAACAACCAGGCTCCCCAGAATCTGGCCGCGAAGGCGGCAGAATTGGGAATGGTAACGTCTCCGTCGGTCGGCTCCATCAACCTGGAGAGCCAGAAGGTCACCGGGAAGCCGAAGGCGGCGGAACCAGGCGCAGCCCCGGAGCTGCTGGTGGCCCAGCCGGAAAATCCGGTCCACCAGCCGGCCGCGAAGGATGGAGCCGGGAAGAAGGACGGCGCCCCCGCGGCGGCGAAGGAAAACGCGAAACCTGCTGCCGCTGCCGAAGGCGCTGCAGAAGGGGACGCGGCACCGAAACAAGCCGAAAAGCAGCTGAACGGCGGGAGCATCCCGGCGCCGAAGCAACAGACAGGCCAGTAACCGCCCGGCAACGCAAACGAGGTACCAGTGGCAGCACCAACAGCCGACCGGCAGCACCCCGACCGTACGGCGAGGGCCACCCGGCGGCTCCGGGCCGGGCTGGCGATGGTGCTGATCCTGCTGGTTATCCTCGGGGCCCGCTTGTTCCAGCTGCAGGGACTGGACACGGCAGGCATGGCCCAGGCCGCAGTGGACAAGCGCCTGCGCACCGTCGACCTGCCCGCGCTGCGCGGCGAGATCCTGGATGCGAACAACAACGTGCTCGCCCGCAGCGTGCAGCGGTTCGACGTGGTGGTGGACCAGCGGCTGGTCGAGGACTACACCCGGTTCGATCCGATCAGCCAAAAGTCCGAGGACGTCAAGATTGCCGACGCCATTGCCGAGCTGGCGGGCATCCTCGGCCAGGACGTGGAGACCGTCACCAAAGCGGTCACCGGCGACAAGCCCTTTAATTATGTGGCCAAATCGGTCACCCCGGAAGTCCAGCAGAAGATCGAGGACCTGGCCTTCCCCGGGCTGTCCGCCCGCGCGACCACCATCCGCAATTACCCGGCAGGGGCGGTGGCCGGCTCCGTGGTCGGGTTTATGCGGTCGGACGGCGTGCCGCTCGAAGGCATCGAGGCCTCGCAGAACGACGTCCTCTCCGGGACGCCGGGCTCGAAGACCTATGAAATCGGCGCCGACGGCATCCGCATCCCGGTCGGCACCTATGAAGAAGTCCCGGCCGTGGACGGCCAAAGCGTGCGCCTGACCCTCAATACCGACATCCAGTGGTACGCCCAGGAAGTCATCGCCGAGACCGTGCAGGATTACGGCGCCGACTACGGGACCGTCGTCGTCCTGAATGCCAAGACCGGCGACCTGATCGCGCTGGCGGACTCCACGACGGTGGACCCCAATGATCCGGGCGCCACGCCGGACAGCGAACGGCAGTCGATGGCGGTGACCCGTGCCTTCGAGCCGGGATCGACCACCAAGATGATCACCATGGCGGCGGCGATCGAAGAGGGCATCACCACCCCGACTTCGCGGTACACCATCCCGCCTAAATACACGGTCAACGGCCAGACCTTCCAGGACGCGACACCGCACGGCACCCTGACGCGCACCACGGCCGGAATCTTCGCGCAGTCGCTCAATACCGGCACCACCATGATCGGGCAGCAGCTGACGCGGCAGCAGCGCTACGACTACCTGCGGAGGTTCGGCATCGGCCAGCGCTTCGACATCGGCATCAACGGCGCCACCGCCGGCCTGCTGGCCGAGCCCGGGACGTGGGACGGGCGGCAGGAGTTCACCGTCCTGTTCGGCCAGGGCCTCGCCCAGACGGCCCTCCATACCGCCGTTGCCTTCGGCACGATCGCCAACAACGGGGTGCTGATGCAGCCGCGGCTCATCGACGCCTACATCGACCCGAACGGCACCGAGCACGAGGTGCCGGTCGAGAAGGGCAGCCGGGCGGTTTCCAAGAAGACCGCGAACCTGGTGCAGGACATGCTGGAAACCAACTCGAAGTACCACAGCGGCAAGCCCGGTAACATTAAGGAGTATCGGATCGGGGTCAAGACCGGTACAGCCGAAGCACCGGCCGCCGACGGGGGATTCAGCGGCTACACCATTTCGATGGCCGGCATCGCCCCGATGGAGGATCCGCAGTTCGTCGTCGTGGCGACCATCCAGCGGCCGCAGGGCGGGGTGCTGACGCTGTCGGCCGGACCGACGTTCAAGAAGGTCATGACGCAGGTCCTCAACGCCTACGACGTGCCGCCGTCCACCAGCAAACGGGTCGACCTGCCGCTGGAATGAGCCAACCTGGAGAATATGTGAGTTCCACTGCCGAGCAGCCCCACCGGTCCGCCTCGCCCTTGCGGCCCCAAACGGTCAGGCCGGTCCGGCTGGCGGCGCTGAGCAGCATGCTGCAGCACCGTGGGCTTCCCGTGCCGGAGGGCGGCCCGGGGTCGGAGGACCTGTCCTTTACCGGGATCACCATCGATTCGCGTTCCGTCGAGCCGGGGGACTTGTATGTCGGCCTGCCCGGAGCCCGCCGGCACGGCGCCGACTTCGCCGCCCAGGCCGAAGCGGCCGGAGCGGCGGCCATCCTGACCGACGACGGCGGCGCCCGGCGGGCAGCCGGCCTGGCACCGGCCCTGCCCGTGCTGCGGTCACGGGACCTGCGCGCACTCGTGGGGCCGCTGGCGGCCGCCGTCTACGGCAGCCAGCCCGCGGGCGGCCGGGCGCCGGCGCTCTTTGGCGTCACCGGAACCAACGGCAAGACCACCACCACCTACTTCATCAAGTCCCTGCTGGAGGCGCTGGGCCTCAGCACCGGACTGATCGGAACGATCGAGATCACGGCCGGTTCCGAACCGATTCCCAGCGCCCTGACCACGCCGGAATCGCCCGAGGTGCACGGGTTGCTGGCCCTGATGCGCGAACGCGGGCTGGACGCGGCGGCCATGGAGGTCTCCTCGCATGCCATTTCCTTCCGGCGGGTCGATGCCGTCCGGTTCGACGTGGCCGGCTTCACCAATCTCACCCAGGACCACCTGGACCTGCACGGGAGCATGGACGAGTACTTCGAGACCAAGGCCCTCCTGTTCAGCCCGGAGCGGTCCGGCCGGGCGGTCGTGTGCGTCGACGACAACTGGGGCCGCCGGCTCGCCGACCAGGCCCGGGCCGCCGGAGTCCCGGTGGCCACCCTGGCCACGCAGGGCGGCAGCGCCGACTGGTCCGTTCGCAACCCGGTCCGTGAGGGCCTGGGGCACCGGTTTGAGCTGCACGGGCCCGACGGCGTGGTGCTGCGGCTGCACACCGGGCTGCCCGGCTCGTTCAACATCTCCAACGCCGCGCTGGCCGTGGTGATGGTGGCGGCCTCCGGCACCTCTCCGGCGCGGCTCCAGCAGGCGCTCGACACGGCGGATCCGCTGACCGTCGAGGTTCCCGGCCGGATGCAGGTGCTCAGCGGCAACCCGGCCGCGATCGTCGACTTCGCGCACAATCCCGACGCGCTCGAGCGGACCCTGGCCTCGGTGCGCCGTCCCGAACCCGGGGCACGCGTGATCGTGGTGTTCGGAGCCACCGGAGAACGCGATCAGACCAAGGGGGTGATCAGCACGGCGTCCGGCGGCCGACCCAGGGACGCCAACTGGGCGGCTTTGAGTCCGTCGTCGTCGACGGGCACTGTTTCCACCACGGCG
>NZ_JBNHGL010000263.1:0-3820 GCF_059091245.1 Arthrobacter sp. Y3225116 | reverse complement strand
GCCGCGGGAGGCCTGGGCGCCGGCCTGCTGGCCGGTGTGGCCGCCGGCTTCGTCGGCTCGGCCATCGCCGGTCCCCTGCTGGAAGGATTCTCCGGCATCGGGGAGGGACTGGCCGGCGCCGCCGAAGGATTCGGCGATACCGTCGCCTCCGCCGGTGAGGGCTTTGCGGACAATGCAGGCTTCGGCGGTTTCTTTGGCGACGGCGTCGAGGGGCTCGGCGACTGGGAGATCTAGCCCGTCAGGCACCCGCCTGGGGAACGTCGCCGTCGTCATCGGCCTCCGGGACCGGCGGCGTGATCAACAGGGCGGTGCCCGCGTAGGGTCCGAGGTGGAGATAGAAGCTGTGCAGGTCGTCCACCGTGCCGATGGTTTCGCCGCTGAACGCGTCGGTCACTTCCGAGCCCAGCTCCAGGGCTTCGGAGCGGACGGTACCGGCGATCTCCTGGCCGGAGAAGTTCAGGACCGTGACCTCTTGCCCGCCCGAGACCAGCTGGTGGACCATCACCAGCATGCCGCGATGGGAGACGTCGGGAACGTCGATCAGGGCGCTCTTGGCGATGCCGTGCTCTTCCCGGACGGCCAGGATGCGTGCCAGCTGCCGGGCGAACGAGGCTTCGTCCTCGAGCTGCTCGGGCAACGTGCCGTACAGGGCCTTGCCCATGGGCATGCCGGAGGTTGACGTCTCGGCCGTCGGGTCGAAACCCATCAGGTCATGGGCGCTGCGGTTGATCCAGCGGGTGTCCCCCCGGGACATCAGCCGGGCCACCCGGCTGCGCTCCAGCGGCAACATCCCGCACAGATCCCAGCCGGAGAGCGCGAAGACCCCCGGCTGCAGCGCGTTGTACATGGCCAGCAGCAGGTGCACCCGGCGGATCTCCGCCGACTGCTCTTCGGTGATCGAATCCAGGTCGGTGATGCCCAGCACCGCGGTGATCACGCTGGCCGTGGTGCAGGCGATCCCGTTGGCCGTGAAGACCAGGTTGTAGGGGGCTGCTTCGCCGGTGATCCCGTCCCGCAGGGTCTGCTGCACCTTGTGGGCCAGCTCCGCGCCGGTGAGCTCCTCGCCGTCGAGCTCGTAGACGTCGTCCTTGTGCTTGGTGGTGAAGTGCACCAATTCGTAGGTCAGCTCGTCGTGGTTCTGCAGCGCGTGCACCAGCGACGCCTGGTCCACGCCGATGTCCATGGCCAGGCGCAGCGTCAGCCGGAGGAACTCGGTGTCCGCGGTGACCAGGGCGTGGTGGTACGCCGGACGCGTCACGAAGTCGTAGGACAGGTCCGGGCCGGTTTCGGAGGTGGCCTTGATGTCGTCGATGGACAGGTTCAGCTCCTGGAAGGTGAAGCCACCGACCTTGCGGACCATGCTGCCGATGATCTGGTTGGCGGCCGCCGAGAGCGGATGCCCCTCGGACCAGCCCGGCGTTTCCTCGGCGCTCTTCTCCACGCCCAGGAAGCCGTTGGCGTCCAGCCGGAGCGCCCCAGTCCCCAGGTCCACCAGCGAATGCAGGGCATCGCCCATCACCAGGCGCATGCCGGAGAAGGTGGGGTCCAGCCAGTTGATCGACGGCTGGCCGGCCTTGAAGTAGTGCAGATAGACCCAGCGGTGGGCCTTGCCCTCTGCGTCCAGGACCGGCGGGGTGGCGCTCCAGTTCGTTTCCTTCACGCCGGGTTCGTAGAAAATGACCCGCTGCAGTTCGCCGATGATGTAGCCGGCCTGCTGGAGCCGGCGCTCGGTCGCGACGTCGATATTGACCGAGTCCTCGCCCTCGGGGACATCGGGCAGCAGGTCCCAGTCGGACTCCGGGATGTCGATCATGTGGTAGATGCCCGGATAGTCGCGGAAGTTCATCTCCGCCAGCCGGAAGTCTGCGCCCTTGCCCGTGTGGCCGGGCACGATGTCGTCCACGATCGTGCCGCCGTGTTCGGCGGCCACCCCGCACATGCTCCGGAACTCGTCCTCGGTGCCGAACAGCGGGTCGATGGCCATGCTGATGCGGTCGAAGTGCCCGTCCACGCTGGGGGTATGGTTCCAGCCGGTCAGGCCGCCGGCCAGCTTCACCGGCCCGATGTGGATGGCCTTGATGCCGATCTGCTGGAAGGCCTCCCAGAGCGCGGCATCGCCCAGCGCCGCCAGGAACGTCTGCCCGGGCCTGGTGATCAGCGACAGCGGGTAGGCGGTGAACCAGACCGAGGCCCGCTCCACCGCCGCCCGCGGGTTCGGATACGCGAACGGGTTCTGCCACATGCTCGCCTGCCCCGAGAGCTGGCGCCCCAGAACCTTCGCGTCGCCCAGCATGGACTGGTTGCGCAGCCACTCCACATAGACCTTGTTGCGGGCGTCCGGCTCGAACGGCGGTTGGCCGGGCACAAAATGGCGGCGGCGGGCCCTGGGCCGCAGCGACCGGGGACGGGCCGGGTAGAACTGCTCGTCAAAAGTGATGTCCGGCGCCTGGGGTTCGGCGAGGGGCTCGACGGCGGTGTTCCCGCCGTCTGCCGCGGCGGCACCCCCGTCTGCGCCCGCGGCGGCAGCCCCGTCTGTGCCCGCGGCAGCACCGCCGTCGACATGGTTGGTGCGGTCAAGGACGGGATCGTGCCCCAGAACCGAATCCTTCATGGCGTCATCTCCTTTGTGCTCGACTCCTGGAATTCTCCAGACGGGCTCTACCCCCAACATTGCCAGACGGCCGGGGCCACCACTACCCCGGGGCACCGGTCAGCCGGGCAGTTCCAGCTCTTCCACCCGGCGCTGCAGGTGGCGGCGTTCCACCTGGTTCCGGCAGAGCGCCAAGGCCAGCCGGTAGTGCTCGGCGGCTTCGGTGACGCGTCCGCTGCGGCGCAGCAGTTCGGCGCGGACTCCGGGCAGCCGGTGGTTTCCGCGCAGTTGGGCCTCCAGCCCGCCCAGCAGCTTGAGGCCGGCCGCCGGCCCGTCCGCTTCGGCGGCGGCCACCGCCCGGTTGAGCCGGACCACGGGCGAACCGGTGAGGGCGTCAAGTCTGGCGTAGAGGCCGGCGATGCTCGTCCAGTCCGTCTCTGCGGCGGTGGCGGCCGAACAATGGGCGCCGGCGATCAGCGCCTGCAGCCGCAGTTCCTCGGCGTACCCGCTGTCCGGCGGCTGGTCGATCAGCAGTCCGAGCGCCTCGGAAATCTCCCGGTGGTGCCACCGGCTGCGGTCCTGATCCGGCAGCAGCACCAGTTCCCCGTCCCGGATGCGCGCGTCGCGCCGGGCATGCTGGAGCATCAACAGCGCCTTGAGGGAGCGCAGCAGCGGCGTGTGCGGCATCAAGTCGTTCAGCAGTCCCGCCAGCCGCACCGCTTCTCCGGCTTCTTCGGCGCGCAGCAGGTCGGCGCCGTCGCCCGGAAGGTAGGCACTGGTGAAGGCCAAGTAGACCGTCCGTGCCGCGTTCTCCACCCGGTCCGGAAGGTCACCGGCGTCCGGCAGGGCGAACGGAATGCCGGAGCCGGCGATCTTCTTCTTCCCGCGGGTTATCCGGGCCGCCATGGTGGCGTCGCTGACCAGGAACAGCCGCGCAATCCGCGCCGTCGGCAGGCCCATGACGAAGCGCAGTGCCAGCCCGGCCTGCACCTCGGGAAGCAGCGAAGGATGCGTGGCCATGAAGATCATCGGCAACCGCTCGTCCGCGTACTCCACGTCGCCGGCACCGCCGGCGGTACCTGCGTCAGGCACCGCCCCCCGGAGCCGGTCGGCGACCAGCAGCGGGAGTTTCCGGCCGGCCACCTGCTCATGCCGCAGCGCATCCAACACGGTGCGCTCCGCGCTGCGGTAGAGCCAGGCGGGCGGGTTGCCGGGAGTGCCCTCGGCCGG
>NZ_JBNHGL010000262.1:0-3826 GCF_059091245.1 Arthrobacter sp. Y3225116 | reverse complement strand
CGGCGTGCGGCCGGCAGGCGGACGGATACGGCAGTGCCGGCCGGACCTCCACCGCGGCCTGCCCGCTGAAGAGCTCCGGCAACCGGTAGCCGAATCCCTCGGCGGCGTCGAGCAATCCTGCCGCCAGCTGTGCGGCCTGTTCCTGGAAGCCGGTGCGCAGCAGCCCCATCACAGTCCACGCGGTCTCCTGCGTCCAGACCGCCCCCGCGCGGCGGCGGGTGGGCCAAAACCCGGGGTTCGCCGTCGACAGGGTCCGGACGCCGTAGCCGGAGAACAAGGTCCGGTCCATCAGCCGCGCGGCCACCGTCCGGGTCTCCTCGGGGTTCAGCAGTCCCGTGCCCAGCAGGTGTCCCATGCCGGACCCGACCCCGTCCACCCGCTGCTTCCGTTCGTCGAGTGCCATCGCCGGGTACGGGCCGGCGTCGTCGGTGCACCAGAACCGGCTGCGGAAGTTCTCCGCCAGCCGCGACGCGTAGTCGCGCCACTCGGCGCCGGCGTTCATTTCGCCGAAGTAGTCGAGCAGCACGGCCGCGGCACGGGCCGCCTCGTAGGCGTAGGCCTGGAGTTCGGCCGGCGCGACGGTTCCGGTGGCTGGCCTGCCGTCCAGATAGTGGTAGGCGGCCCGCGTGTCGCCGGACCCCTGGTGTCCCGGACCCTGCAGGGCGGGAACGGGCGCCTCCAGGAAGCCGTCGCCGTCGGGGTCGCCGTCGATGCGCAGCCAGTCCAGCGCGGCCTCCAAATGGGGCAGCAGGTCCCGGACGGCATCCTCCGGCATCCCCGAGTGCCAGGCGTCGTGCAGCAGCACGATCCACAGCAGCGTGGCGTCGGGCGACCCGTACAGGACCGGGGGCAGTTGCCGGACCGCAGCGTCGGCGGGCATCGACAGGCGGCGCTGCCGCACCTCCTGGACCATCAGGCCGGGCTGTTCGCCCGATTCCGCCGACTCGGCCGTGCCCTGCCAGGCTGCCACCGCCCGCAGCGTCCCTTCCGCTACCGCGGCGTCGACCGGCAGCAGCAGCCGGGCGGCAACCAGCGCCTCCCGGCCGTACAGCGTCAGGAACCACGGGGCCCCCGCGGCCAGGAAGACGTCGCCCGGGGTTTGGCGCCCGGCCATCCGCAGGCTGTTGAGGTCGGTCACGGAGCGGCTCATCAGCCGTTGCAGCCGGGGATCCCCGGCCAATGACGGCGTGCGCAGCGGGGGCGCGGCCGCGCCGGTCAGGGGAGCCTCGGCGTCGTCAAGCTCCAGGCTCCAGGACAGGACGACGACGGCGCCCGGCTTGAGCCGTTCCGTCCACTCCAGCCGGACCAAGCTGCCGTCGAAACTGACCCGGGCGCCTTCGGCCGTCAGCGCGGCGCGTGTATTGTCCCGCCAGCTCCAGACGGCGTCGCCGGGGGCCACCGAGCCGGCCTCGCCCGCGGCGCCGGCGCGCACCTGTTCCAGGGGAATGGCATCGGCCACCAGGTCGACGCGGACCTGGAGTTCCAACTCGTCCTCGAGGGCCGACGTGAACGTCAGCGCCTCGGCCAGCCGGCCGCCTTCCGCCGCCCGCGAGCGGTTCAGGGTGACCAGCGGATCGGTCCCGTCTTCGGCGGTCCGGATGAAGGAGAAGAAGTCGGCGCGTCCGGCCGAGCGCGACTGGGTGGAGATCCACTCCGGTTCCTGCCCGTTCACCGCCAGCAGGCAGCGGGCCAGCACCCGGTCGTCCCCGCAGTAGACCCCTTGGGCTCCGGTACCCCTGATCTGCCCGTGGGGCTCGCTCCAGGCTTGGACGGGTGCCGCAAATACTCCCGTGAGATCGTGCAGGTACGGCTGGCGGTAGACCATGGAATCATCTTGGCAGCATCGGCGGCGGCGGAACAATCTTCGGCCGGCCGGACACCGGCCGGCTGGAGTCAGGCGACGGTGTCGGAGGCGCCCCGCCCGCCGGGTGTCCAGGACAGGTGGATCAGGACCCCCTCCGCCGTCTCTTCGATCAGCAGGCGCAGCTCATCGCCATAGAGCTCCCGCGGCCCGGCGGGGCCGCTTTCGCTTTGCTGTACCAGATCGGCCAACGCGGCGGCCATCGCCCGCCCCCAGTCCTGGTGGTTTTTGCTGTTGGCGGTTGCGGTGGCGGTATAGGTGGCGTTCATTCTGCGCACATCCTGACTGCACGTTTAGAACCTGCCGCACGACGCTGTGCCGCAGGTCCCATCAGAGTAGCCAGCACCGGTGACCCCGATCTACCTTTTCGCGTACATTACTCGTATGTGACGTCGGTCATACGCGGCAGGGGGTCATGATGAGGGGCAGCGGTCCCGGGGGAGCGGTCCGCGACGAAGCGGTCCGCAGGTTGCGGGAGGACATCCTGGCGGGCGGTTTGGAGCCGGGCTCCAGGGTCACCGTTGCCGGGCTCGCCGGCCGCATCGGTGCGGAGGAGGCCTTGGTGCGCGACGCCGTCGGCGATCTCACGCAAGAAGGCCTGATCGAGGCCACCGGCCACGAACACCGGATCGCCAATCCCGGTCCCCAACAGGCCATCCAACTCCTGGATGTGATGGGCGTGGTGCTGGTTGCGCTGTTCGAGCGGGCAGCCCCGCGGCTGTCGCCTGAGGAGATCGACACCATGGCCGCGATGGCGGACGACCTGAGGGCGGCGATCGACCGAGAGGACGTGCTGGGCGCCTACCGCGCCGTCGGCAGCCTGGTAACCGTCATCCTTGGGGCGGCGGATCATCAGGAACTGAGGGCGGTTAACATGCACGTGCTCGACCGCTCGCTGGCCCGGTTGCACCTGTTCCAACACGCCGTCGCCTATCCTCTCTGGGCCGACGGCTGGCGCGAGACCGTGCAGTACCTCCAGCGGGGGCAGCACGAGGCGGCGGTGGAGCGGCTGCGCCAGACATTCTGGATCCTCGCCGAAGGGCTGGGCCAGGAGGGTTCCTAGCCCGCCTGCCGGGCAGCCGGGCCGCGACGGGATAAAGTGATTCCTTGCCGGTTTTGATCCCGGCCGCCCGCCCGGCCTTTCGACCCATGGACCACGCTTGCCCTCGCCCGCACAACTGACCGCCGACGCCCCACCGAGCCCCGATTCCCCGCCGCCTCCGGATGCCCGCCCAGGGGGCGGCCCCGCCCGGCGGCCGCCCGCCCCATTTGCCGGCCGGCTGACCGTGCTCGTCGGCGTCCTGCTGCTGGCGCTCAACCTGCGGCTGGCTGTCTCCGGCGTGTCGCCGGTGTTGGCGGATATTGCCGCGGATCTGCCGTTCGGCACGGCCTCCACGGGTGTGCTGGGCATGCTGCCCACCGCCGCCTTCGCCGCTGCCGGGTTCGCCGTTCCGTTGCTGATGCGCCGGATCGGTATGGAAGCGCTGCTGCTCGTGGCACTGGGCATGGCCGCCGTCGGCCAACTGGGCCGCGCCATGGTCTCCGATGTGCCGGCATTCCTGATCCTGTCCGGCCTCACCATGGTTGGCTACGGGATCGGCAACATTTTGCTGCCGCCGCTGGTGAAGCGCTATTTCCCGGACCGGATGGGCCTCATCACCGCGCTTTACGTGACCTTGCTGGCGGTCGGCACGGCGCTCAGCCCGCTGCTTGCCGTGCCGCTTGAGCAGGCTGCGGGCTGGCGGTTCTCGATCGGGGTGTGGGCGGCCGTGAGCGTGGCCGCCCTCGTGCCGTGGCTGATGACCGCGTGGACGGAACATTGGCGCCGCCGCACCGCGCGCCTGGTGCTGCAGCCCTACAGGCCCGGCGGCTTGGATATCCATCCGCCGGATGAGGGCAGCGCCCAGCAGCCGGCCGGTCCCGGGCCTGCCGTTGGTCCCGGTACGGGAGTTGGCCCCGGCGCTG
>NZ_JBNHGL010000261.1:0-3834 GCF_059091245.1 Arthrobacter sp. Y3225116 | reverse complement strand
GCCGCCTGGCCGGCTGCCTCCAGCTGCCCGATCTGCGCCTCCGCCGCCTTCAGCTGCTGCAGGCCCGGCTCCAGCTGCGCCTTGCCCGCGTCCAGCTCGGCCTGGGCGTCCTCCAGCCGTTGTGCGGCGGCTTCGAGCTTCTCCTCGCCGTCGGCGATCGTCCCTGGCGCCTTGTCCAGGGCGGCCTGCAGTTCCACCGGGTTCGTGGCGTTCTTGACCGCGTCCAGCTTCGTCAGGTCCGCGGCGATGGCCGCGATGGCGTCCCGGTGCCCGGCGGTGAACGCGCGGCCGTCCGCCGTCGTGAACACGATGGTGCCGAGGCCGCCCGAGGCGGCCGGCATTTTCTCCCGCAGGTCGTCCGCCACCGCTTGGGCGGGAGTGCCGGGAATGGTGAAGCTGTTGGAGAGGGTGCCCATGAAGGCAGCGACGGATCCGCCGACGGCGACCATGACCACCAGCCACGCGGAGACGAACCACCAGCGTTTCCGCGCGGCGAGCTTACCGAGTCTGTAAAGCAGCGAAGCCATGGGGTCAGTCCTTGGGATGGGGGTTGAAGCCGCTGCGCAGCATGTCAAGGCTCTCGAGCAACTGCTGGCGGAAGGCCGACGGTTCGGGTGCCCCGCCGGCGGGGGTTTGGGTTGCGGCCATGCGCATGGCCGCCTGCGCGCAGGCGATCAGCGATCCGGCAAGCGCAGTGACCATCAGCTCGCCGGCGCTGTCCGGCAGCCGGGGGCGCAGCCCGTCTTCGAGCGACTGCCTGGCCTGGCTCCAGGCTTGCAGTTGCACGCGCTCCAACTGGGCATCGTCTACACCCATCTGGTAGATCTCGCACAGCAGCGCAAGCCGGCCCTGGCTGATCTCGCCTCCGAAAGTGGCCAGGACCGCGTCCATGATTGGTTCGTCGTCCGGCCGCTCATCGAGCCGCTTGAAGGACTCGGCCAGGAATTCTTCCACCGGCCGCGTGACCGCCGCCTCGACGGAGGGGAAGTAGTTGAAGAAGGTCCGGCGCGAGACGCCCGCCTCTGCTGCCACCTGGTCCACCGTGAAGCCGCCCGGCCCCTGTTCCCTGGTCAGCCGCAACGCGGCCGCGGTGATGGCGCCCCGCGTAGCCGCCTTGTTTCGTTCACGGAGCCCTTCCGGGGGCACCGGAGTTCCTGCGCTCATCGGGCCAGTGTAGGACTAAGTTGCACACCATGCAAAGTTGCCTGCTGTGCACAAACATTTCAGGTGTGGCCGGGTCCTCGGCTAAATTAGTGAGGGTGCCCTTTTTCGAGGACACCCACGGCACCATTGCCGACGCCAACTAGTCTCCTAGGACGTGCATGTCTCCGCGCACCCTGTTCCGTACCGTCGCCTTCGCCGAGGCCGTGACGTGGACGCTGCTGTTACTGGCCCTGCTGCTGCGGGCGCTGGTGCCTGAAGCACGCCTGGCGGTCAGTATCGCGGGCGGCCTGCACGGCTTTGTCTTCCTCTGCTACGTCGTCAGCACCTGCTTCACCTGGGTGAACCAAAAGTGGTCTGCGGGCCGCGGCATCCTGGCCGTGGTCTCCGCCGCCATTCCGTATGCGACGATTCCCGTCGAGAAGTCGATGGACCGCCACGGCCTGCTCGGCGACGTGTGGCGGCTCGGCGCCGGCGGTGACGCCCCGCGCGGTTTCCTCGAGAAGCTGCAGGCGGCCGTGCTCGCCCGCCCGTTGGCGGCCATCGCCGTCGTCATAGCAGCCGTTGCCGCCGTCTTCGGCTTGCTGCTCTACATGGGTCCGCCGGATACCTGGTTCGCCTAGCACCGGACCGCAACCGGACCACATCGGCGAGGAGCCGCCGGCGCCGTTTTCGGGCCGGCGGCTCCTCACTGCCGTTTTTATCTCCTAGTGGTGGCCGTGGCCGTTGTCGTCGTCGCAGCGGAACTTGACGCGGTCGCTCGACACCCATCCGTCGGCGCGGCTGTAGCTGACCGCCTTGTACGTCTTGCCGCACTTCAGGTCGTCGCCACGGACGGTGAATTCGCCGTCATCGGTCCGGACGCGGAAATGATCCACGACCTTGTGCTTGGTCACGTTGATGATCCAGACGTGGACGCGGTTCGCTTCGTAGCCCTCGCCCCTTACCCGGTAATCGCCGTCATCATAGATGCGCAGCGACAGCTCGGCGTCGCCGTTGCCGTGGTCGCCTTTGTCTTCGTGGGAATGCGAAGCAGGCACCGCCACGCTGGTGGCACCGGCCGGTGCCGCCACGCCGATTGATGCGAGAAGTCCCAGGAGTACGCCGGTCACCATCAACCACACGCGCAGTCTTGCTGAAGTTTTCATTGCTGAGAGTGCTTCCGTGCTTTTCCGGGAGGCCAGGAACGCGGAAGGCGCGTCCGCCTGTCGTCGATGAGCGGCTTGGCGGGCCCCCCGGCTTCCTATCGCCGCTGCCGCTCACTGGTGCCGGAAAAAAGACGGGACTGCCCCCGGCCCAACAGAAGTTACTTGAGGTTGCCATCCCTCGGGAGGATCCTGCCTCCGTGCCCCGCGCCGTGCCCCGGCGGTGCGGTTGGCACTTCTACAGCGTAGTGGAAACAGGTATCGCCGGGTACCCCGTCACGCGGTTTTTCCGCGCGGGATCGTCGCGGCAGGACCCGCCGCGCTCAGCCCTTCGGCTTCCAGATGTTGATGTCGGAGTCCACCGCGAACCGGTTGATCGCGTCGGCTTCCTCGGTGGTGAAGTCCAGTTTGGCCACGGCGGCGAGGCTGTCCTCCAGCTGCTGCACGCTCGAGGCCCCGATCAGGGCCGAGGTGACGGGGGCGCCCTTGGCTTGCCGGCGAAGCACCCAGGCGATGGCCAGCTGCGCCAGTGACTGGCCGCGGTCCGCCGCCAGCTGGTTCAGTCCGCGGACGCGGTCCAGATTCTCGTCGGAGAGCATCTGCGGGAACAGCGACTTGTCCTGTGCGGCGCGGGAGTCACCGGGGATGCCGTTCAGGTAGCGGTCGGTGAGCATGCCTTGGGCCAGCGGTGAGAACGCGATGCACCCCATGCCTTCGTCGTCCAGGACTTCCAGCAGGTTCGGACTGCCGCCTTCCACCCAGCGGTTGAGCATGGAGTACGAGGGCTGGTGGATCAGCAGCGGGGTCCCCAGCGCGCGCATGATCCGTGCGGCCTCCCGGGTCTGCTCGGGGGTGTAGGAGGAGATGCCCGCGTACATGGCCTTGCCGGAGCGGACGGCCTGGTCCAGCGCGCCCATCGTCTCTTCCAGCGGCGTGTTCGGGTCCGGCCGGTGGCTGTAGAAGATGTCCACATAGTCCAGGCCCATCCGCTTCAGCGACGCGTCCAGGCTGGAGAGCAGGTATTTGCGCGAACCCCACTCGCCGTACGGGCCGGGCCACATCAGGTAGCCGGCCTTGGTGGAGATCACCAGTTCGTCCCGGTAGGGGAGGAAATCCTGGCGCATGTGCCGGCCGAAATTGGTTTCGGCGCTGCCCTCCGGCGGGCCGTAGTTGTTGGCCACATCGAAGTGCGTCACCCCGAGGTCGAAGGCCCGGCGCAGGATGGCGCCCTGCACTTCGAACGGCTTGTCGTCGCCGAAGTTGTGCCAGAGGCCCAGCGAGACGGCGGGCAGCTTCAGCCCGCTGCGGCCCACCCGGCGGTAGGGAATGTTCTGGTACCGGTTCTCTGCAGCCTCATACGCCATCCCTTCATCATGCCATCGTGCGGCTACCGGTCCCTACCGGCAATGATCCTGCCCACAACAGCGGGGAGGGCGGCGCTGACAGCGGAGGCGGCCAGGGGTGCACCGGGTGACGACGACGGCGTTGCCCGCCCGCGGCGGCTCTCCGTCCCGCGAGGCTGCGGCTG
>NZ_JBNHGL010000260.1:0-3850 GCF_059091245.1 Arthrobacter sp. Y3225116 | reverse complement strand
CGGCCGGCGGTGCCGCGGGCGGTACCGGAGAGCGCTGGATTTACGACGGCGCCCACGACCCGGTGTTCGTGGCCGCCTGGCTGGAACTGATGCGGCGGCAGTTGGTGACCGGCGACGGGCATACCCGCGGCCATGCCGGGGCCGGGTTCGATTCCTGGCCGCAGTTCGCCACCGGGCTGCAGGCCTCCGTACTGCTGGGTGAGCAGTCGAACACCTCGGTGGTGGTCGAGTCCGACCAGGGTCCGCTGATCGTGAAGTTCTTCCGGGTGCTGGAAGCCGGCACCAATCCGGACGTCGAGGTCGGCGTGCTGCTCACGGAGGCCGGGTGCCGTGAAGTCCCGGTCACGTACGGCTGGGTGACCGGCGGCTGGCTGACTCCCGGACAGGACAGCGACGGCGGCGACCGCCTCTGGGACACCGGACACCTGAGCGTGCTGCGGGAATTCATTCCGGACAGCCAGGATGCGTGGCGCACCGCGTCGGGCTCCGCCCTGGACGGCACGGACTTCAGCTCCCAGGCCCGCGAGCTCGGCGCCGTCACCGGACGGATCCACCGCAGCCTGCGCGACGCGGCCGGAGCCTCCCCGGCGGATGCCAAGGCCGTCGAGGCGTTCAAGGCCGCGCTGGCGGAACGGATCCGCTGGGGCTGGGCCCAGGCCGGGGCGTCCGTGGGGCCCCTGGACGACGCGGTGCAGGAACTGCTGGACCGGCTGGATGAGGTGACCGAGCTTCCGGAGTTGCAGCGGATCCACGGCGACTACCACCTGGGCCAGGTGTTGTTCTCGGCACAACGGGGCTGGGTAGTGCTCGATTTCGAGGGCGAACCGCTGCGGCCCATGGGCGATCGCGGCACCGACGACGTGCCGCTGCGCGATGTGGTGGGCATGCTCCGCTCGTTCGATTACGCCGCCGGCGTCGCCCGGCTCGCGGAGCCCGACGACGCAGCCGGTGCCGCCGCCGACAACTGGGCGGCGCAGGCCAGCTCCGCCTTCCTGGACGGCTACCGGGAAGGGACGGGCGAGCCGGTGGACACCTCCTCCACGCTCTTCCGAGCGCTGCTCCTGGACAAGGCCCTCTATGAAGTGGTGTACGAACAGCGCAACCGCCCGCGCTGGGTACAGGTGCCGGTCCGCGGCGTACGCGAGGCGCTGGCGCCGCTGGCAGGCACCGGCACCAGGCCCGGTAGCGGCCGGACTTCTGCCGCAGTCGGAGCGGCGGCGCCCGTCGCTCCCGCCGCCGCGGGTGCGCCCGCGGCAGGCACTTCCCGCCCGGCCGGCACTTCCGGCGCGGCCAACACTTCCGGCGCGGCCGGCACTTCCCGCGCGGCCAACACTTCCGGGACGGCCAATACTTCCGGCGCGGCCGGCGCCCCCGGACCGGGATCGCCGTCGGGCAGCCGCTTCGGCACCCCGGTGCGTGTCGAGCCGGAGGTGCTCTCCGCCGTCGCGCACGGGTCCTACCACCAGCCGCACGCCGTGCTCGGTGCCCACCTGGACGACCACGGACACGTCACGGTCCGCACCCGGCGCCCGCTGGCCGATTCGGTCACGGTGATCACGCCGTCACTGCGCGTGCCGATGGAACACGAGCACGAGGGCATCTGGGTGGCGGTCTTTCCGGCCGACGATCCGGGACGCGTCCCGGATTACCGCCTCGAGGTGGCGTACGACGGCGGTGCTCCCGCCATTAGCGACGATCCGTACCACTACCTGCCCAGCCTGGGCGAAATCGACCTGCACCTGATCGGCGAGGGCCGGCACGAAACCCTGTGGACCGCGCTCGGTTCCCACGTGCGCCGCTACAACTCCGCGCTGGGCGACACGTCCGGGGCCAGCTTCGCCGTCTGGGCGCCGAATGCCCGGGCCGTCCGCGTCAAGGGCGACTTCAACCACTGGGACGGCGCCCGGCACGCGATGCGCTCGATGGGCGGATCCGGCGTGTGGGAACTGTTCATCCCCGGCGTCGAGGCGGGCGCCGTCTACAAGTACGAGTTGCTGGGCCAGGACGGCCAGTGGCGGGAGAAGGCCGACCCGATGGCCCGCTGGACCGAGGTCCCGCCGTTGACCGGGTCCCGCGTGGTCGAATCGCACTACCGCTTCGGCGACCAGGAATGGATGGAGCGGCGTGCCGCCCGCGACCCGCACAACGGGCCGATGAGCGTGTACGAGGTGCACCTGGGGTCGTGGCGGCTGGGGCTGGACTACCGGCAGTTGGCCGACCAGCTCGCCGAATACGTCAGCTGGCAGGGCTTCACGCACGTGGAGTTCATGCCGGTGGCCGAGCACCCGTTCGGCGGATCGTGGGGCTATCAGGTCACCTCCTATTACGCGCCGACCTCGCGCTTCGGGCACCCGGACGACTTCAAGTACCTCGTGGACAGGCTGCATCAGGCGGGCATCGGCGTCATCCTGGACTGGGTTCCGGCGCACTTCCCCAAGGACGAGTGGGCGCTGGCCCGGTTCGACGGCCAGTCGTTGTATGAACACGGCGACCCCCGGCTGGGCGAACACCCGGACTGGGGCACGCTGATCTTCGACTTCGGCCGCCGCGAGGTGCGCAACTTCCTGGTCGCCAACGCGCTGTACTGGCTGGAGGAGTTTCACATCGACGGACTCCGGGTGGATGCGGTGGCCTCCATGCTGTACCTCGACTACTCGCGCAATGACGGGGAGTGGGTCCCCAACATCCATGGCGGCCGCGAAAACCTCGAGGCCATCTCCTTCCTCCAGGAAGTCAACGCCACCGCGTACAAGCGGGTGCCGGGCATCGTCATGATCGCGGAAGAGTCCACCGCGTTCGACGGCGTGACCCGCCCGACCAGCGCGGGGGGTCTCGGCTTCGGGCTGAAGTGGAACATGGGCTGGATGCACGACACCCTGGAATACATCGCCGAGGACCCGGTCAACCGGATGTACCACCACGGCAAGGCCACCTTCTCGATGGTCTATGCCTACACGGAGAACTTCCTGCTGCCGATCAGCCATGACGAGGTGGTCCACGGCAAGGGGTCGATGCTGCGCAAGATGCCCGGCGACCGTTGGCAGCAGCTGGCCAACCTGCGCGCCTACTTGGCCTTCCAGTGGGCGCATCCGGGCAAGCAGCTGATCTTCATGGGTACCGAATTCGGCCAGGAATCGGAATGGTCGGAGCAGCACGGGCTGGACTGGTGGCTCTCCGAGAATGTTCCGCACAAGGGGCTGCAGCACCTGGTCCGCAACCTCAACGGGATTTACCGTTCCACGCCGGCTCTGTACGAGCGGGACAATGAGCCGGCCGGCTTCCAGTGGATCGACGAGCACGACGGCGCGCACAACACGCTGTCCTTCATCCGCTGGGACCAGCAGGGAAACCCGCTGGTCTGCGTGGCCAACTTCTCGGGTTCCCCGCACGAAGGGTTCCGGCTGGGGATGCCGTGGGCGGGCGAATGGGACGAGGCGTTGAATACCGATGCCGCCGAATACGGCGGATCCGGCGTGGTCAACTCGGGTGCGGTCACCGCCGTGGAAGGCGGCTGGAAGGGCAGCCCCGCTTCCGCGACGCTCCGGGTGCCGCCGCTGGGCGTGGTGTACCTGAAGCCTGCCGGTGGCCCGGCCCGGGTGGACGAAAGATGAACGGCAGCGGAATTTACATCCGCGCCGGCCGGTGGTAGAGTTTAAAGCCGCGCAGGGCGGTAAGGCCGCCTCGCCGGAGCCGGCCGAAGGCAGTTGCCAACGGGCGGAGCGGGACCGGGCAGTTTGACAAGGACTGCCGGCGCGGGTAAGTTAGAAAAGTTGCTCCGGAGCGATGGAGGGCCTGAGAGGGTCGTCCTGGTGCCGGGTGCTCCTGTTGTTTGAGAACTCAATAGTGTGCC
>NZ_JBNHGL010000259.1:0-3878 GCF_059091245.1 Arthrobacter sp. Y3225116 | reverse complement strand
CCGGCCGCGCGGTCCGCCCGCCCGCCACCGGGCCGCCGGCCGCGGGACGGCTACCCCTTGTCCTGCGACGTCCAGGTCTTCCAGTCCACGTTCCAGTCCCCGAAGCCGTCCGTCGGGTCCAGGAAACCGCCGTCGGTGTTGCGGATATCCACGATGTCCCCGGTCCGCATGGTCTCGTAGAAGTACCGGGCGCCGGCTTCGGACATGCCCACGCAACCGTGGGAAATGTTGCGCACGCCCAGGGCCGAGGGGTCCAGGGTGGTGTGGACGAACTCGCCGCTGTTGCTCAACCGGCTGGCGTACTTGGCGTCGAACGGCTCGTACCAGTCCGGGTCTCCCGGTTTGAGCCCGATGCTGCGCGGGTTGAACGGCAGCGACTTATGCATGTCCATGATCGGGTGGATGCCCTTGCTGGACGGCCAGTTCGGGTCGCCCAGCGTCACCGGGAAGGTCTTGGCCAGCTCGCCGCCCACGTAGATCTTCATGGTCTTGGTCTTGTTGTCCACGATCGCCCGGCGGTCATCGAGGATGTTGACGGTGATCTTCTCGTCGTTCATGCCGATCATGTCGTTGCCGAACTCCACGCCGAACAGTTTCATGTCCACGGTCACCGTGCTGTTCGGCTCCCAGTATCTTTCCGCGCGGAAGCGGGCCTTGGTGTCCGAGTACCAGTAGAACTCGCCCTTCTGCCCGGCGGAGGTGGTGATGGCGATGGCCTCCTCCACCGCTTCCTTGTTGAGCACGGGTTCGCTGAAGTTGAACTCCAGCGGCTGGGCGATGCCCACGCTTTGCCCGTCCAGCGGGTACATCCAGCCGTCGGCCTGGTTGGGTGCGAGCACGGTGGTGAAGGTCTGCTGCTTCGCGGTCTCGGTGCCGGCGCGGTCCACGAGGGTGTAGTTGAACTCGTATTCGGTCAGGAAGTCCAGTCGTTCCGTCGCCTTCCAGACGCTGCCGTCGTCGGACAGCTCCCCGGCGATCGGTTCGCCGCCCTTTGCCGGCGCCAACGCCACATCCTTGATGGAGGCGTTCTTGGCGGTGATGGTGGCCACGGTGGCGGGATTGACCTCCACGGCTTTGTCTGCCGGGGTGACACCGACCGACATCTCCTTGACGACCGGCGCGGAGAAGCCCTGCCGCTCGGCCGGGGCGGCGGCGAACACCCGTCCCAACTGGGCACCGAACGTGGGCGACGCCATGGTTGCTGCCGTGACGGCCGCGGCGGCAGCCACCAGCACTCCGACGATGCACAGCAGGGCGATCTTAAGGCCCTTGCGCTTCTTCTGTTCCTCAGTCATCCCAACCCAACTCACGAGACCCCGGCGGCAGGCGGTCGCCGCTGAAGGGCACGACAGCACCCTGCTTCCATCGTAGGGCGGGCACCGCCGAAGGCACGGGTTATTGCGGGCGAGCCCGCCCAACAATCCGGTAACCATTTCACCGGACGGCCAACGGCGGGACGGGGCGCCCCGCCGTCGGCCCTCCGGCCTGGATCAGTAGCGGTAGTGGTCCGGCTTGTACGGGCCGGCGGCGTCCACGCCCAGGTACTCGGCCTGTTCCTTGGTCAGTTCGGTGAGTTCGACGCCGAGCGCGTCCAGGTGCAGCCGGGCGACCTTCTCGTCGAGCACCTTCGGCAGCACGTAGACCTGGTTGGCGTACTCGGGCTCGCCGGTGGCCGAATCCTCGGCCGGCTTGCCGTGCTTGGTGAACAGCTCGATCTGCGCGATGGTCTGGTTGGCGAACGAGTTGCTCATGACGAACGAAGGGTGCCCGGTGGCGTTGCCCAGGTTCAGCAGGCGGCCCTCGGAGAGCACGATGATGGAGCGCTCGGTCGCCAGCCCGGCATCGAAAACCCATTCGTGCACCTGCGGCTTGATCTCCACCTTCTCCACGCCCTCGACGCCGGCCAGGCCCGCCATGTCGATTTCGTTGTCGAAGTGGCCGATGTTGCCCACGATGGCCTTGTCGCGCATCTTCACCATGTCGGACGCCATGATGACGTCCTTGTTGCCGGTGGTGGTGATGAAGATGTGGCCCTCGCCCACGACCTTGTCCAGGGTGGTGACCTGGTAGCCGTCCATCGCGGCCTGCAGCGCACAGATCGGGTCGATCTCGGTGACGACGACGCGGGCGCCCTGGCCGCGCAGCGCCTCGGCCGCGCCCTTGCCGACGTCGCCGTACCCGCAGACCACGGCGGTCTTGCCGCCCATCAGAACGTCGGTGGCCCGGTTGATGCCGTCCGGCAGCGAATGGCGGATGCCGTACTTGTTGTCGAACTTGGACTTGGTCACCGCGTCGTTGACGTTGATCGCCGGGAACAGCAGCTGGCCCTGCTCCGCCAGCTGGTAGAGCCGGTGCACGCCGGTGGTGGTTTCCTCGGTGACGCCGCGGATGCCGGCGGCGACCCGGGTGAACTTCTGCGGGTCCTTGGCCAGCGAGGCGCGCAGCACGTCCAGGATGATGGTGTACTCGTGCGGGTCCTCCGCGGTGGCCGAGGGGACGGCGCCGGCGGCCTCGAATTCGACGCCCTTGTGCAGCAGCAGGGTGGCGTCGCCGCCGTCGTCCAGAATCATGTTCGGCCCCAGCTCGGGATTCCCGTCGGCACCGGGCCAGGTCAGGATCTGCTCCGCCGTCCACCAGTACTCTTCGAGCGTTTCACCCTTCCAGGCGAAGACCGGAACGCCCTGCGGTTCCTCCGGCGTGCCGTTGCCCACCACGACGGCGGCTGCGGCCTCGTCCTGGGTGGAGAAGATGTTGCAGGAGGCCCAGCGGACCTCCGCTCCGAGCGCGGTCAGCGTTTCGATCAGGACCGCGGTCTGCACCGTCATGTGCAGGGAACCGGCAATCCTGGCGCCGGCCAGGGGCTGGGCCTCGCCGAACTCTGCGCGCAGGGCCATCAGGCCCGGCATCTCGTGCTCCGCCAGGCGGATCTGGTGGCGGCCGGCAGCTGCCAGCGAGAGGTCCTTGACCTTGTAATCGAACGTCACAGTCATGCTCCTAAGCGTCGTCAGCGGAACCGGCGGCGGCGCCGTCGTTGGTTGAATCAAGGGCGCCCCTGGCGGGGGCGGTGTGCGGGAGCAGCACGGGGATGCCGTCTTCGATCCGGTAGTGCAGCCGGTCTCCGGCGGCGGTGCGGCCGGTCGAGAGCAGTTCGTCGCCCTCCTGGACCAGTGATGAACCGGTAGCCGGGCAGCGCAAAACCGCCAGCAGTTCGGGGGTCAGATGTGCCATGCGATGGTGTCCTTTGATCTCCAGCAGCTTTGGCTGCGTCCGCTTCCGGCGGCCGGCGGCGCGGGGCTTCGCCGCGGACGGCAGGTTGCCGGCACGGCGCGCTGCCCGTCTCCCAGCGTATCGCCCTAGGGTTGTCCGCGCAGAATGCGCAGGTGCCCGCGTCGGGTGCCTGCGGCACCCGCGGGAGGTTCCAACGGCTCGCGCTGGCCGCGCGGCTGGGGCGCCTCGTCGGGCACCTCTGGAGTGCGGGCCGCCTCGCGCACGGCGTCGGCGAGGGCCAACAGGTCGTCGGGGTTGGGGACCGGTGCCTGCTCGGGCAGGGCCAGCCGCATGACTTCCCAGCCGCGGGGCACGGTCAGCCGTTCGGCGTGCTCGGCACACAGGTCGTAGCAGTGGGGCTCGGCGTAGGTTGCCAGCGGGCCCAGCACGGCGGTGGAATCGGCATACACGTACGTCAAAGTAGCGATGGCCGACCGCTGACAGGCCGAGCGTGAACATTGACGAATGGATCCCACGAGAATGCATCCTACTCCGGGCCTCCCTCCTTCCCGACCACCGGCGCGGGGCGGTGCGGGAAGATTAGGTCACAATCGGGTCGCGCGGACGCCGCCCGCCGGACGCTTCGGCGCACCGCCGCCGGGGCCGGATGC
>NZ_JBNHGL010000258.1:0-3903 GCF_059091245.1 Arthrobacter sp. Y3225116 | reverse complement strand
CAGGCCGACCGGACCGCGGCCGGCCGACGCAAGCCAGCCGGCCAGGCCCTCTTCGTCCAGGGACACCAACGCCCCAACGAACGGGCGTCCCTCGCCGACCACCACCGCCTGGGACACCAGCCGGTGTTCGCGCAACGCGTCCTCCAATGGACCCGGAGCGACATTCTTGCCGCCCGCCGTTACCAGCAGCTCCTTTTTCCTGCCGGTGATGGTGAGGTAGCCGTCGTCGTCCAGCGTGCCGACGTCCCCCGTGCACAAGAAGCCGTCCCGGAAGTACTCGGCGTTGGCGTCGTCGTTGTTGTGGTAGCCGCGGGTGATGCCGATGCCCTTGATCAGGACCTCGCCGTCGTCGGCGATTCTGACGGTGGTGCCCGGCAGCGGCAGTCCCACGGTGCCGATCCGGTTGGCCCCGGGCAGGTTCACCGCTGCAGGGGCAGTGGATTCGGTGAGCCCGTAGCCTTCCAGCACCGGCACGCCGATGCCGGTGAAGAAGTGCGCGAGCTTTGGATTCAGTGCGGAAGCGCCGGAGACGGTGTACTCCACGTGCCCGCCGAACGCCGCGCGCAGCTTTCCGTAGACGAGCCTGTCGAACACGGCACGCCGGGCCTTGAGCGCCAGCCCGGGGCCGGCACCGGTGCCGCGTGCCTGCGCATCCCGAGCCCGGGAGTAGGCGACGGCTGTCTGCGCCGCGGCGTCGAAGATCCTGCCCTTGCCGCCGTCGTGTGCCTTCTGCCGGGCGGAGGCATAGACCTTTTCGAACACGCGCGGAACCACCAGCAGGAAGGTGGGCTGGTAGGTGCCCAGGTCCTCGATCAACTCCGCCATGCTGGACGTGTGGCCCATCTTCACTCCGGCCGTCAGGCAGATCACCTGCACGGCCCGGGCCAGCACGTGGGCCAGCGGCAGGAACATCAGCGACTTCGCGTCCGGGCGCTTGAGGATGTCGGCCAGGAACTCCACGGTGTTGACCGCCAGTTCCGCGAAGTTGCCATGGGTGATGATGCAGCCGCGCGGCCGGCCGGTGGTGCCCGAGGTGTAGACCAGCGAGGCCGCGTCCTGCATGCCCCGGGAGGTCCGGCGCAGTTCAAGTTCCTCGTCCGTGATCGCGGTTCCGCGGGCTTCCAGCTCAGCCAGCCCCTCGGCCTTCCCGTCAAGCTGCCAGACCGGAAGCGCGGCCGGCAGCCCGGACATGGCCTGGCGCACCACGGCGGCCTTGGCGGCGTCCTCGGCGAACACCAGCTTCGCCGCCGAGTCCTGCAGGATCCACTGCACCTGATGCGGGGACGAGGTCTCGTAGATCGGGACCACCACCGCGCCGGCGAACCAGCCGGCCAAGTCCACCACCGTCCACTCGAACCGGGTCTTGGACATCACGGCAATGGTGTCTCCGGCTTCGACGCCGGAGGCCATCAGGCCCTTGGCCACGGCGCTGACCCGGGCCAGGAGTTCGGCGGCCGGAACATCGGACCAGGCGCCGTTGCGCTTGACCGCATAGAGCGCCCGCTGCGGGTCGCGCTGATGCTGGGCCACCAGGATGTCCGTCAGGTTAGACCCGGCCGGCATC
This sequence comes from Arthrobacter sp. Y3225116, assembly GCF_059091245.1. Classification (NCBI taxonomy): domain Bacteria; kingdom Bacillati; phylum Actinomycetota; class Actinomycetes; order Micrococcales; family Micrococcaceae; genus Arthrobacter; species Arthrobacter sp. Y3225116. The sequence continues at coordinate 2,339 of NZ_JBNHGL010000258.1, read as the reverse complement.
GCTGCCAGCACTTCGGTTACTGCTTCGCGCACGTCGTGCCCACTTTCTGAATCCGGTAAAAGTCGTGTTGTCCGGCCTGCATCAAATCCAACTCGGCATCCACATCCGCCAGCGCCACTGGTCGTAGCCGATCATCTCGGCGGTCCAGACCGGCAGGAAGAATGCCGACACCGCGAGTGCCGCCGCCAAGAAGAGCCCGACCACCAGCACGCCTTGGCGCCGGCGCCACGGCGGATCCGTCGCCCGGCCCAGCGCCAGCCCGAGCACGTAGGTCAGGGCCAGGATGAGGAACGGCTGGAAGGAGATCGCGTAGAAGAAGAACGTGGTCCGGTCGGGGTAGAGGAACCAGGGCAGGTAGCCGGCCGCGACCCCCGCCAGAATCGCGCCCGCCCGCCAGTCCCGCCGCCCGGCCCAGTAGAAGAGCAGCACCAGCAGCGACGCGGCCGCGGCCCACCAGATGAGCGGGTTGCCGACCACCGTGACCGCCTGGGAGCAGCGGGTGGCCGCCGCGCAGGCGCCCTGGCCGGCTTCTTCCGCATGGTAGTAGAACGACGTCGGGCGGCCCATGAACAACCAGGTCCAGGCATTGGATTCGTACGGGTGCTCGGAATCCAGGCCGTTGTGGAAGGTGTAGGCGCTGCGGTGATACTCGGCCAGCGAGCGCAGCCAGTCCGGCAGCCAGCCCCAGGCCGCGGACGGGTTCGACGCCGCCCAGTTGCGGTCGTAGGCATCGTCTGAGCGCAGCCAGCCGGTCCAGGCCGCCAGATAGGTCACCGCCGCGGCCGGAATCATGGTGAAGAACGCCGGCACCCCGTCCCTGATCACGCCGGCGGAAAACCACTCCCTGATCCCCGCGGCACGCCGGGCGCCGAGGTCCCAGAACACGCACAGCAGGCCAAACACCGCGACGAACGCCAGCGCCGACCACTTGGTGCCCACGGCCAGCCCGAGGCAGACGCCCGCGGCCAGCCGCCACGGCCGCCAGAGCACCCAGGGCCCGTACAGCAGCCGCGAAGCGTGCGGCACCCCGGAGGGGCCCGCCTGCCGGGCGATCTTCGCGGCCAGCCGCCGTCGTCCGTCGAAGCGGTCCAGCAGCAGCGCGCCGAAGGCGGCGACCACCCAGAACATGAGGAAGACGTCCAGCAAGGCCGTCCGGGAGTGGACCAGGTGGTGCCCGTCGATGGCCGTCAGCAAACCGGCGACCCCGCCCAGCGCCGGCGACTTGAACAGCGCCTGCGCGATCAGGGCGATCATCAGGATGGACAGCGTGCCGGCGAGTGCGGCGCCGAAACGCCAGCCGAAACCGTTATCGGATCCGAAAAGCCACATGCCGGCGGCGATCATCCACTTGCCCACGGGCGGATGCACCACATATTCGGGGGTGTCGAGGAGGACGTCCGGATTGCCCGCGTTAAAGGAGTCGTTGGCGTCCTTGGGCCATTCGCGTTCGTAGCCGGACTGCAGGTAGGAGTAGGCGTCCTTGACGTAGTAGGTTTCGTCGAACACCAGCGAACCCGGCTCACCCAGGCGGTAGAAACGCAAAACCCCGCCGAGGACGGCCGTGAGCACGGGGAGCAGCCACCCCCAGGGCCCGTACCGGGCGGGAAGGCCGAGCAGCCGGCGGCGCAGCACCGCCTCGCTGAACGCCCGTCCCGGCGATTCCAGCCAGCCGTGGCGGTGGGCCACCGCCGCCGGCGGTGGTGTGGTTCGGGTCACGGCCATCATGTTACCGGCCGGTAGGTGCAGGGGTGTGCGGCGCCTCGGGCCGGGACGTCGGCTGCCGAACGGCGGTCCTCGCTGCAGTGGGGCACATACCGACTCTATAGAAGGCGCCGCTGAAAGAGGGCAACGCCGCAGGTAGGGTTGTCCATGTGAATGAGCAGGAACGGGGCGCCCCGTCAGGGCGGCAGCCAGGGCAGATCGTGTTGGCCGGAACGCCGATCGGCAACGTCGGGGACGCCTCGCCGCGGCTGGTCGAGCTGCTCCAAACGGCGGATGTGGTCGCCGCCGAAGACACCCGCCGCCTGCACAAACTGCTGCAGTTGCTGGGTATCACGGCCACCGGCCGGATCATCAGCTACCACGAACACAACGAGGCGACCCGTACCGCCGACCTGCTGGAGCTGGTCCGTGCCGGCAGCACCCTGGTGATGGTGACCGACGCCGGCATGCCGGCCGTCTCGGATCCCGGTTTCCGGCTGGTGGAGGCGGCCGTGGCCGAGGGCCTGCTGGTCACTGCCGTGCCCGGGCCGTCGGCCGTGCTCACGGCGCTGGCGCTGTCCGGCTTGCCCACCGACCGCTTCACCTTCGAGGGCTTCCTGCCCCGCAAGCAGGGGGAG
>NZ_JBNHGL010000257.1:0-3906 GCF_059091245.1 Arthrobacter sp. Y3225116 | reverse complement strand
GCCCCACTGGCGGAGGCCGCGGAGTCGCCGGCCGGCAAACACCAGGTGCGGCGCGGCCTTTACGACGGCGGACGGGTGCAGCTGGTGGGCGGAGCGGGGTCCCACCTGGTGCACGCGCTGGCGCAGTCCAACGCGCTGGTCCACCTGCCCGTGGGGGTGGAGCGCGCCGATGCCGGCCAGGACGTGGAAATATGGCTGCTATGAGTGAAGCAGAACGCCTGACCCACGTCCGCGAGGACGGCACGGCGCACATGGTCGATGTCAGCGGCAAGGACGAAACCACCCGGGAAGCCACGGCGCAGGCCGTGCTCACCACCCGCCCCGACGTGGTGGAACTCCTGGCCGCCGGTTCGCTGCCCAAGGGCGACGCGTTGGCCGTCAGCCGGGTCGCCGGGATCATGGCCGCCAAGCAGACGCCGCAGCTGATCCCGCTGTGCCACCCGCTGCCGATCAGCAAGGTCACGGTCGACTTTTTCCCGGCCGCGGAGTCCGTGCGGATCGAGGCGACGGTGAAGACGCGCTCGGTCACCGGCGTGGAAATGGAGGCGCTGACCGCCGCCTCGGTGGCGGCACTGAGCCTGTACGACATGGTCAAGGCCGTGGACAAGCACGCGGTCATCTCCGACATCAAGGTGCTGGCAAAATCCGGAGGCAAGAGCGGGGACTGGGCGCTGTGAGCGCCAGGACCGCCGGCATCATCGTTGCCTCCACCCGCGCCGCGGCCGGCGCCTACGAGGACGAATGCGCGCCCTTGATCTCCGAGTGGCTGGCCGGGCACGGCCTGGCGGCCGGCGTCCCCCAGATCGTCGCCGACGGCGAACCCGTCCGCCAGGCGCTGCGGAAGATGCTCGCCGCCGGGCCCCGGGTGATCGTCACCAGCGGAGGCACCGGGCTGGCCGCCGACGACCGCACCCCGGAGATCACCGCCGTCGCGCTGGAACGGGAATTGCCCGGCGTGATGGAAGCAATCCGTGACTACGGGCGCACCAAGACCCCGCTGGCCGCGCTGAGCCGGGGCGTGGCCGGAACCGCCGGGTCCACCTTTGTGGTCAACCTGCCCGGCTCTCCCGGGGGAGTGCGCGACGGCCTGGCCGCCCTGGATCCGCTGATTGGGCACATCTGCGCGCAGCTGGAAGGCGACACCGACGCCGGCCATGCCGGCTGACGCCGCACCGGGCCGGCCAAGGGATACTGGAAGCATGCAGCCGATGAGAGGACAACCATGACCAGCACGGTGCTGTACGCCGCGGTGACCGGCGAGGCGATCGACGCGGGCGAGGCGACGGCCGCCGTGGATTCGGCCGACTGCGGTGCGGTGGTCAGCTTCAGCGGAGTGGTCCGCAACCACGACGGCGGCCAGGCCGTGGCCGCGCTGTCCTACTCCGCCCACCCCAGCGCCCAGCGCGTGATCGCTGAGGTCGCGGGGCGCATCGCCGCGGATCACGACGGCGTGCGCATCTGGGTGGCGCACCGCACCGGCCCGCTGGCGATCGGCGACCCGGCCCTGGTCGCCGCCGTCGCGTCGGCACACCGCGCCGAAGCCTTCGCGGCCTGTTCGGAGCTGGTGGACCGGATCAAGGAAGAGGTGCCCGTGTGGAAGGAACAGCACTTCGCCGACGGCAGCACCGAATGGGTCGGCATCGGGCAGTAGCGATACGCTGGAGGGCATGACTGAGCAACTTGCGGTGGCCGTGCTGGGCGCCGGCGGACGGATGGGCAGCGAGGCCGTCGCGGCCATCCAGGGCGCCCCTGACCTGGAGCTGGTGGCCGCGCTGAAGCGTGGCGACGCTCTGGAAGAGCTGGTGGCCGCGGGGACGCAGGTCGTGGTGGACCTGACCACCCCGGACAACACCGAGGCCAACGTCCGCTTCGCCGTCGAGCACGGCATGCACGCGGTGGTCGGCACCACCGGCTGGGACCAGGCCAGGCGCGACTCGCTGGCGGAGCTGCTGGAACAGCATCCCGGAACGGGCGTGCTGATTGCCCCCAATTTCGCGCTCGGTTCCGTGCTGGCCTCGGCGTTCGCCGCCACCGCCGCCAAGTACTTCGAATCGGTGGAGATCATCGAACTGCACCACCCGGACAAGGTGGATGCGCCCTCCGGCACCGCGGTCCGCACGGCGCAGCTGGTGGCCGCCGCCCGCACGGACGCAGGCGTACCCGCCGGCCCCGACGCCACGACCACGGCGCTGGACGGGGCCCGCGGCGCCGACGTGGACGGCGTGCGCGTGCACAGCGTGAGGCTGCGCGGCCTGGTGGCGCACCAGGAGGTGCTGCTCGGCGGGCCGGGCGAACAACTGACCATCCGGCACGATTCATTCGACCGCGCCTCCTTCATGCCCGGCGTCCTGCTGGGCGTCCGGACCGTCGGCGGGCGGCCCGGACTGACCTACGGACTAGACGGGTATCTGGAACTTTCATGAGCAACGCCGAACACACGGGTCCCGCAGCGGACGGCGGCAGCGGCCGCATCGGCTGGTATGCCCGGCACGGAGCCAAGATCTGGGTCGGCGTGATCATCGTGCTGCTGGTGGGCTACCTGGGCGCCACGCTGCAGCGGGCCTGGCTGATGCTCAGCGAACCCGACCCCGTGGCCAAGGGCCTGGGCATTGCGCTGGTGGTCCTGCCGATCATCGGGGCCTGGGCGCTCAGCCGCGAATTGCTGTTCGGCGCGCGGATGTCCAGGCTGGCCCGGACCCTCGAGGCCGAAGGCGGGCTGCCCGTGGACGACCTGCCGCGCACGCCCGGCGGGCGGATCGTGCGGGAGGCGGCCGACCGGGAGTTCCTGGTGTACCAGGCCGAGGCCGAAGCCGCGCCGGAGGACTGGCGCAGCTGGTTCCGCCTCTCGTGCGCCTATGACGCCGCGGGGGACCGCAAGCGTGCCCGCGAGTCGATGCGCCACGCCATCAGCCTCAGCCGTTCCTGAATGGTTCAGCGGCCGCGGCTGCCCGCCGGCCGCAGCGCCTCCCGGGTCAGCCGCGCCGCGGTGGAGGTCACCAGCTCGAACGGTCCCCGCCACCCCAGGGCCAGGAAGGCCATGCCTACCGCCACCGCTGCCGCTGCCTGCCACAGGTAGGTTGGCAGTTCCGGTGCAGCCGGCGGCAACGCGCTGAGCACCCAGACATGCGCGGAATAGAGCGTCAGCGTCATCGCCCCGGCGCCCGCGAGCGGCATCAGCAGCCACGGCAGCCGGGACGTCAGCAGCAGGCACACCGCCAGGACCACGGCCGAGGTGCCCACCGTGTGCAGCAGGTCAAAGGTCGTTCCGGCATGCGGCGACGAGCCGCCCAGCCACCACCACGAGCCGCGCTGCTCGATCCAGCTCATGTTCACCTGGTACACGAGATCGAAGTCCGGCCGCCGCGCCGCCTCGGTCGCCGCGACCTCCGCATATCCGCCGAGCCGCTCCATCAGGAACCAGGAACCGGCCTTGGCCGCCACGGCCAGCGCGGCGCCCGCCGCCAGCAGCCCCAGTTGCACGCCGGTGCGCTGCAGTTCCAGTCGCCCGATCAGCAGGCCCGCCAGCAGATAGCCCAGCCACTGCACCACGGGATAGTAGCCGGTGAGGAAAACATCGCTGAGCAGCGTGGCCGGCGTCAGCAGGTCGTAGACCATGGGGTTGTGGCCCAGCTCGGCCGGCTGCACCGCCGCTTCCGCCCAGGGCCGCAGCAGGTGGGCCAGCACCGGCGAGACGACGATCCAGCCGGCCGCCCACAGCGCCAGCACGCCGCGGCGCAACTGCAGGAACGGCAGCGCACACAGGAACAGCACGCCGTAATGGACCAGGATCACCGCGACGTTTACTTCCAGCGCGCCCAGCATCATGCCGACCGTGGCAATGAGCAGCGCCCGCACGGCAATGCCACCGCGGTCCGCGGCCAGGCTCCCGCCCCGGTGGCCGCGGCT
>NZ_JBNHGL010000256.1:0-3926 GCF_059091245.1 Arthrobacter sp. Y3225116 | reverse complement strand
CGACCGGGGCCGGAGCCAGTGCCACACCCGCTGCCGCCGACCAGACGGCAACAGCAGCCACCACGGCCATGCCGGCGGTCGGGGAGAAAGCCACCGCCCGCGCCGTCGCCGACGCTGCCTCGGCGTCTGCTCCCATCAGCGCCACCAGGGAGCACTACGAGGACGAGGAAGCCGAAGGGGAATACGAGGCCTTTTGGTTCGCCGTCGGGCGCACCCGCCCGGTGCTGGACGAGAACACCGGCCAGGTCATGTTCACGGTGGAGCCGGGGTCGTGGATCCTGGCGCTGCAGGACCGCGGCGACGAATTCCTGGTGCAGCACACGGACGGCCGGGTGGGCGTTTTGAGGGACCTGACGAACATTGAGCGTGCCTGACCGGGCGCCGGCCACCCGCCGGCGCAAGACCGAGGAGTCCCTGCTGGCGCGCAAGCGCCGCGCCCGCCGGATCAACAAAGAGCTCGCCGAACACTACCCGTATGCGGTGGCGGAACTGGATTTCTCCAATCCCTTCGAGCTGCTGGTGGCGACCATCCTCTCCGCGCAGACCACCGACGTCCGGGTCAACATGACCACTCCGGTGCTTTTCGAGCGCTACCCGGACGCCCGCGCGCTCGCAGCAGCCGATGAGGCCGAACTGCAGGAGCTGATCAAGCCCACGGGTTTCTTCCGGGCCAAGTCCCAGAGCCTGCTGAAGATGGCCAACCAGATCGTCGACGAGTTCGACGGCGAGGTCCCGGGAAACCTGGACGACCTGGTTAAGCTCGCCGGGGTCGGCCGAAAGACGGCCAATGTGGTGCTGGGCAATGCCTTTGGCATCCCGGGGATCACCGTGGACACGCATTTCCTCAGGTTGTCCCGCCGCTTCGGCTGGACCGGGTCGACCGACGCGGTCAAGGTGGAATTTGATGTTGCGGAGCTGTTTGAGCCCAAGGACTGGACCATGCTCTCGCACCGTGTTGTCTTCCACGGCCGGCGGGTATGCCACGCCCGGAAGCCGGCATGCGGCGCCTGCCCCGTCGCCCAATGGTGCCCGTCCTACGGCGAGGGAGAGGTGGACCCGGACAAGGCGCGGAAACTGCTGAAGTACGAACTCGCGCCGGGACGCGAAGAACTGCTGGCCCGGATGATGGCCGGGGAGACGAGGCGGGAGCTTCGCGCGGCGGGCTTCCCGCTGGGAGCCTGACGATGAGCGCCAAGCAAGACCTGCAGCGGCTGGTGGAGGTGCCGATGGACCAGCGGCTCTCCGTCCGCGACCGGGAGCGCTGGTACGACGTCGCCCTTGACCAGGGGACGGCCCGCCCGGCCGCGGTGCTCCTGCTCTTCGGCGCCCTGGACGACGCACCGGCCCACTTCCACGATTCGGCCGTCCCGGATGACCTTGACCTGCTCTTCGTGGAACGCGCCGCGGGCCTCTCCTCGCATCCCGGGCAGGTGGCGTTTCCGGGCGGCCGCATCGACGCCGACGACGACGGGCCCGCCGCCGCCGCGGTCCGCGAAGCGGTCGAGGAAACCGGCCTGGACGCGGCCGGCGTCGAAGTCCTGGGTGTCTTGCCGGACATCCCGCTGTCCGTCAGCAACTTTTTGGTGACGCCGGTCCTGGCCTGGTGGGCCGCTCCCTCGCCGGTCGACGTGGTCGACTTTGCCGAGTCGGCGCAGGTCTTCCGTGTGCCGGTCGCGGACCTGCTGGATCCGGCCAACCGGCGCATGTCGGTGCTCCGCCGCGGCGACCACGTCTTCCGCAGCCCCGCGTTCCTGGTCCACGGCGTGGTGGTCTGGGGCTTTACCGCCATTGTGCTCAGTCACCTTTTTGACGACCTGGGGTGGTCGTTGGACTGGGACAGGTCGCGGGAGATCCCGGCACCGATCGCTCCGCGCCCTGCGGCCGGCTGACGGTTGCCCGGTCCCTGCAGCCTGCGCCCCGCGGCCGGCTGACGGTCATGGTCCGGCCGGTGGCCAATCTGGCTGGGGGAGGCGCGCTGCCTTACTTGGCGTCGGCGTAGGAATCGACCACTGCCACACTGACAGGGAAGGCCACAGGGATGCGGCCGAAGACCAGGCGGGTGGCGGCAGCGGCGGATTCTTCGACCAGCCGGCAGGCCAGTTGGGCACGGTCCTCGCGGACGTGCAGCATGACCTCGTCGTGGAGGAAGAACACCATTTCCCCCACGAAGGTTCCTTCCGCCGCGCAGGCGCGCAGCCGCCGTCGTAATTCCGCCAGCCAACACAGCGCCCATTCAGCGGCCGTGGACTGCACCACAAAGTTGCGCGTGAAGCGGCCGCGGCTGCGGGCGAGGGTATCGGCCAGTCGCTGCTCTTCGGCTGTGGCGGTCCGTTGGGAGGCCAGCCAGCGTTCCGACGGCGGAGGGCAGCTGCGGCCCAGGTAGCTGCTGACCACCTGCCCCGCCTCGCCGGCCCGGGCCGCGCGCTCGACCACCGCGATGGCCTGCGGATACGTCCGCGTGAGCTGGGGCATCAGCCGGCCGGACTCGCCGGTGGTCGCACCGTACATGGCCCCGAGCATCGCGATCTTCGCCTTGGCACGGTCGCCGGCGAATCCGGCGTCGGCAATGCCTTGATAGAGATCCTTGCCGCGGCCGGCCGCTGCCAGGGCCTCGTCCTGCGCCAGCACCGCCAGCACCCGGGGTTCCAGCTGGGCTGCGTCCGCGACGATGAGCTTGTGGCCGGGATCAGGGCGGACGGCGTCCCGGATCTGGCCGGGAATCTGCAGGGCCCCGCCGCCGCGTGAGGCCCATCGCCCGGTGACCACGCCGCCCACCACGTACTCGGGCCGGAATCGGCCGTCCCGGACCCAGGCGTCCAGCCACGCCCAGCCATTGGCAGTGAACAGGCGGGCGAGCTTGCGGTAGTGCAGCAGCGGCTCGATCGCCGGATGGGCATGCTGCTTCAATTCCCAGGAGCTGGTGGTTTTGACCTCGATGCCGGCCCGGTGCAGGGCGCGGATGAGCTGCTGCTGGGAGTCGGGGTTGAACGCGGGATTGGCCAGCTCCTGTCCGAGCCTGACGGCGAGCTCCTCCAGCTTGTCCGGCCGCTGGCCTTCCCGCGGGCGTTCCCCCAGCTGGTCCGTCAGGATGCCCAGGTGCACGTCCTCGCGCCACGGCACGCCGGCGTGCTCCATCTCGGTGGCGATCAGGGCGCCTGCCGACTCTGCCGCCAGCAGCAGCTGCAGCCGGCCGCGGTGGACCGACGCGGCTACGGCCGCCAACTGGTCCTGCAGCTCGGCCACGAGGTCCTCCAGCTCGGTGCCGCCGGGCTGTGGTTCGTCAAAAAGGGTGAACTGGTCCGGGGACTGCTGCGGCGGCTGCAGCTGACGGGGCAGATCGTCGTCCTGATGCGTGGCCGGCGCCTCCCGCAGCGCCCGGATATACCCGGTGTCCGGGGCGTGGACCGACAGCGCCAGGATGTTGCGGGCGAGCGTGAGATCGTGGCTGCGGTCCACGCCGGTGCCGGCGGCCAGCAGCGGCTGATACGCGGCGCGCGTGGCTTCGAAGACCCAGCGGGGTCCCTCGCCATCCAGGCTCCGGACCGTCGAGGCGAGTCGTCCCTGGGGCACGACGACGGGCGGCCCGGAGGGGGTGCCGTGCGCGTCGGTGCGCTGCAGGTAAGCGACGGGTTCTGTGCCCTTTGGCACGGAAATGTTCCGCGCGGCGGAGGCCAGGACCATATACACACCTCAATTCTGCACCGACCGGTCCTCCACACGCTCCAAGCCGTCCCTCACGGTCCACATCAGGAGTTGCCGTGGCGGGCGCGGGCCGGGAGCTCAGCGAAGATCAGGGCATGCCAAGTCAGCACACCGCCGCCGCGCGGTCCCGCTGGAAACCCGCGGAAGCGACGGACGTCGTCCTCGTCGGCGGCACCGACCGGCTGCGGGATGAAGTGGCCAGGATCGCGGCGGCGGCCGGGCTG
>NZ_JBNHGL010000255.1:0-3938 GCF_059091245.1 Arthrobacter sp. Y3225116 | reverse complement strand
CCGTCCAGGACGATCGGGCGGCCGGCGTCGCCGCCGGCGCGCAGCCGTGGCTCCAGCGGAATGCTTCCCAGCAGCGGTACCGGCTTCTCCAGCACGGCGGAGAGCCGCTCGGCGACGGCAGTTCCGCCGCCGGAGCCGAAGACTTCCATCCTGGATCCGTCCGGCAGCGCCAGCCAGGACATATTCTCGATGACTCCCGCCACCTGCTGCCCGGTCTGCGCGGCGATGGCGCCGGCGCGTTCCGCCACCTCGGCCGCGGCGGCCTGCGGGGTGGTCACCACCAGGATCTGCGAGGACGGGAGCAGCTGCGCCACCGAGATCGCCACGTCCCCGGTGCCCGGAGGCAGGTCCAGGAACAGCGCATCCAGGTCGCCGAAATAGACATCGGTGAGGAACTGCTCCAGGGCCCGGTGCAGCATGGGCCCCCGCCAGGCCACCGGCTGGTTCCCTGAGACGAACATGCCGATCGAGATGACCTTCACGCCGTAGGCCACCGGCGGCAGGATCATCTCGTCCACCCGGGTGGGGGCCTGCGTGATGCCCAGCAGCCCGGGAACCGAGAAACCGTAGACATCGGCGTCGATGATGCCCACGCGCAAACCCTGGGCGGCCATGGCGCACGCGAGGTTGACGGTGACGCTCGACTTGCCCACCCCGCCCTTGCCGCTCGCCACGGCATAGATGCGGGTGAGCGAGGACGGATCGGCGAACGGATTGCCGCGGCCGGCGCCGCGCAGCTGCTCCTTGAGCGCGTCGCGCTGCTGCGGCGTCATCACGTCCAGCTCCACCGCCACCCCGGAGACGCCCGGGACGTCGGCGAGGGCGTGCTCGACATCGGCGGTGATGGTGCCCCGCAGCGGGCAGCCCGAGATGGTGAGCAGCACGCCGACGGTGACCCGTCCGGCGTCGTCAATCCGGACGTCCTTGAGCATGCCCAGCTCCGCGAGGGGACGGCGAAGCTCCGGGTCGATCACGGTTCCCAGCGCGCGCCGCACGGCGGCCGGGTCCGGGTGTTGCGACGGGTGTGGATCAGTCATGCATCAGTTCTCCTGGCCGCCGTGTTGGGCCGGCGGCAGCTTGGGCAGCGAGGTGGTGGCATCGGAGGGCCGGCGCCGGCCGCGGCGGCGTTCGTCCGCGGACTCGTCGTCCAGCAGTTCTTCCAGCACCGAGCGCAGCTCGCTCCGGACGAAGTCACGCGTGGCCACTTCGCGGATGGCGATCCGCAGCGCGGCCAGTTCGCGGGTCAGGTACTCGGTGTCCGCCAGATTGCGTTCCGCCCGCTGGCGGTCCTGCTGCAGCGAGACCTTGTCCCGGTCGTCCTGGCGGTTCTGCGCCAACAGCAGCAACGGAGCGGCGTAGGAGGCCTGCAGCGAGAGCATCAGGGTCAACGCGGTGAAGCCCAGCGCGGCGCTGTCGAAACGCAGGTGTTCGGGTCCGAACGTGTTCCAGGCCAGCCAGAGCAGACAGAAAACCGACATCCACATCAGGAACTGCGGGGTGCCCATGAAACGGGCGAAGGACTCCGTGGCCTTGCCGAAATAATCGGGGTTGGGTCGCAACCGGACCAGCAGGCGCGTGCGGGTCTCGCGCGGGGTGTCCAGCCCCGCGACCTTGATTTTCCGATCTGCCTTCTCAGCCAAAGCGTCCACCTCCGCTTACGGGGGAGTCGTCCTGCGCCCGCCAGTCGTCGGGCAGCAGATGGTCCAGCACGTCGTCAACGGTCACGGCGCCGACCAGCCGGCCGGCGCTGTTGACCACTGCCAGGGCATTCAGGTTGTACGTCGCCAGGGTGCGGGCCACCTCGCTGACATCGCTCTGGTCCAGCACCGGCTCCAGGTCTGTATCCACGATGTTGCCCAGCGCCTCCGGCGGCGGGTAGCGCAGCAGTTGCTGGATGTGGACCACGCCCAGGTATTTCCCGGTGGGGGTCTCCAGCGGCGGCCGGCAGACGAAGATGGCCGACGCCAGGGCTGGCGTGAGCTCTTCCCGGCGCACATGCGCCAGGGCCTCGGCGACCGTGGCCTCCGGGGGCAGGATCACCGGCACCGGGGTCATCATGGACCCGGCGGTGTTTTCCTCGTACTCCAGCAGGCGGCGGACGTCCTTCGCTTCGTCCGGCTCCATCAGCTGCAGCAGTTCTTCCTTCTGCTCCTCGGGCAGCTCGGCCAGCAGGTCGGCGGCGTCGTCGGGATCCATTTCCTCCAGCACGACGGCGGCGCGTTCGGCATCCAGCGACGTGAGGATCTGCACCTGGTCGTCGTCCGGCAGCTCCTGGAGCACATCCGCCAGACGGTCGTCCTGCAGCTCGCTCGCGACTTCCAGCCGGCGCTTCTGCGTCATCTCGTGCAGCGCCTCGGCGAAGTCGGCGGGCTTGAGGTCCTCGTGGCTGGCCACGAAGGTAGTGGCCGCCTGCGGTTCGTGCCGGGCACCCTGGTAGGCCTCGTGCCAGTCCACGATCAGTGTTTCGTTGCGGCGCAGGCTGCGCAGCGGCGAGGTCGAATGGCCGCGCCGGACGAAGAGCTGGGACACATACCAGTCGCCGTCGCGGGACTGCTCCATGCCGATGTCCAGGATGGTGGCATCGCCGCTGCCGTCGGCGAGCGTGACGCGGCGGTCGAACATTTCGGCGACCACCAGGGTCTCGGCGCCGCGCTGCTCGAACCGGCGCAGGTTGACCAGCCCGGTGCAGATGACCTGCCCGGCGGTGATCGAGGTGATCCGGGTCATCGGGACGAACACACGTTTCTTGCCGGGAACCTCGACCACCAGGCCGACGACCAAGGGCGGTTTGGCAGGGCCGTAGTCGAGGACGACGGCGTCGCGCAGCCGGCCCAGGCGGTCTCCGAGCGGGTCGAAGACGTCCAGGCCGAGCAGCCGGGCTACGAAGACGCGGTTGGTTTTTGTGCTCACCCCTTTAGGCTACGTGCTGGGCCCCGGAATCCGGGATTTGGCCGGTCATCGATGCCCGGCGCGGGCCCGCCGAACGGGCTGAAGCCGAGGGAGCGCGAGGGGTCCCACGTTCACCTGAAGCGATACCCAAACCATCGGTTGCGTATATCAGCGACAATGGGGGTATGTCGATGCTTGGCCGTACAGATTCCCGGGACCTCAGCCGTACCCTTCCCCAGGGCGAGCTGATCGGAAACTACCGCTCGTATCTGGATGCCCAGAAGGTGGTGGACTACCTCGCGGACGAGGAATTTCCCGTCCAGCACGTGACCATCGTCGGCAACGACCTGAAGATGGTCGAGCGGGTCACCGGCAAGCTCAGCTATCCCCGGGTTGCCCTCTCCGGCGCGGCCACCGGCGCGTGGTTCGGCCTGTTCGTCGGCTTGCTGCTGATGCTCTTCGGCGGCGGCGAAACCTTCGTGCTGCTGATCTCGTCGATGGCCATGGGCGCGGCCTTCTGGATGCTGTTCGGCATCATTTCCTACGCGCTGCAGCGCGGCAAGCGGGACTTCACCTCCACCAACCAGGTGATCGCCACCAGCTATGACGTGGTGGTCTCCACCGAGGTGGCACACGAGGCCCGGCGGTTGGCCGCGCAGCTGCCGATGGCCGGAACCGCGGTTCCCGGCCGGCCGGCAAACCACGGGCAGGCGCCCGTCGGCCCGCAGCCTCCTGCCGGCCATGGCCAGCAGCCTCCTGCGGGCCAGCAGCCGCAGGCCCCGGAGCGGCCGGCCCAGTGGGGCGAGGACCCGTACGGCCAGGGCGGCAGCGTCCCGGGACAGCAGCCCCAGCCCGGCCCGGCGCGGCCCGACGCGGCCCAGCCCGGGGTGACCGGCCAGCCCGTGCGCGGACGCTTCCCGGACCTGCCCGACGGCCGCCCGCAGTACGGAATCCGCGTTACTCCCGAGCCCGCCCAGCCCCAGCAACCGGGCGAGCCCCAGGCCGGGGAGCCCCAGCCCGGCGCCAGACCGCTGACCGGCGGTCCCGAG
>NZ_JBNHGL010000254.1:0-3947 GCF_059091245.1 Arthrobacter sp. Y3225116 | reverse complement strand
TGGCCGCCAAGGCACCCGCGCTGGACCTCGATCCGTTCAGCGACGATTTCCTCACCGACCCGTACGATGCGCATGAGCAGATGCGCGAAGCCGGCCCGAGCGGGTTGGAGCCCTCGGGGCCCGGACGGTCGGCGCCGGAGCATTACTGGAGCTGCTCGGCTGACTGCTGGCTGCAGCTCCACTGCAGAAACCGCCGACGACGCCTGGCTCCCGCGCCTGCAACCGCCGGTCGTCGCCGCCCGGCCCACTCCTGAAACCACCGGTGGACCGACCGCCCCGTCACAGGGCCCGGCCCGCCCCCACACCCACTCCCTTCGCTCCCACGTTTCGGACGGCCCCCAGTACGTTTCCGCGCACGTCAGGGGCAGATGGACAGCCCGAAACATGGGGAGATACGGCTATACGTGGGAAGTTAGCTACGGGACCGACCGCGTGCCGGCTGCCCGACGCCGGACACCGGCGGGACGTGTGTCGGACACAGCCGGACACAGGCCGGACGCGTGGCCTGCACGCTAAGGGGCAGTCGGAACCGGCGGCTGCGCGAAAACGTGGCGCCGGACCCACGCGTGCATCGCGATGGCCGCGGCGGCTGAGGCATTGATCGACCGAGTCGAACCGAACTGCGCGATGGACAGCGTGGCATCGGCTGCGGCGTGGACCTCCGGCGTCAGCCCGGGCCCCTCCTGCCCGAACACCAGCACCGCGTTCTCCGGCAGGTCGTAGGTTTCCAGCGGCACCGAGTCGGGGAAGTTGTCGATCCCGATGATCCGCAGGCCCTCGCCCTGAGCCCACGCCACAAAGTCCTCCACGGTGGGATGGTGCCGGACGTGCTGGTAGCGGTCGGTGACCATGGCCCCGCGCCGGTTCCACCGCCGTCGTCCGATGATGTGCACTTCCTTGGCCAGGAAGGCGTTGGCACACCGCACCACCGAGCCGATGTTGAGGTCGTGCTGCCAGTTCTCGATGGCCACGTGGAAGTTGTGCCGGCGGGTGTCCAGGTCCGCGACGATCGCCTCGTGCTTCCAGTAGCGGTACTGGTCAGTCACGTTCCGCCGGTCGCCGTCGGCCAGCAGCTGCGGGTCCCAATGGTCGCCGTCGGGCAACGGCCCCTCCCACGGTCCGACGCCGATGGCCGGCTCCTGCCCGCCAGCCTCGGAGCCGTTCGGGGCAGCATCCGGCGCGCCGGTTTCGGAGCCGTTCGGGGCGGCATCCGGCGCGCGGGTTTCGGAGCCGTTCGGGGCGTCCGCCGGGGTATCCGGCCGTTCGCCGACCCCATCGGTCAACCTCGGTCCGGCCCCGGTTTCACCTGCTTTTTCTTCCACCCCACAAGCCTAGGGGACAGACGGCAGCCTCAGGCACCGTGGCGGGGAAGGGCCGCCGCAGGGTGATGCGGAAGGACCGCGGCGGGAGCCGCCGACGGAGCTGCAGCGGGTTGTAAACGATCAACCAGGAATGATAAGCATGCTGTATAACGATCCATCGGAAAAGGAGTTTCAATGGCTGAATTGACCACCCCCGAGGAACTTTTCGCTTTCAAGCTGGGCGTCGCCCTTCGGTCGGAACATGACGTGCTCAAGATGCTCGAAGAGAACCAGAAGGTTGCACGGAGCCAAGAGCTGAAGGACATGCTCAGCCACCACCAGGACGAGACGCGTGAACAGATCACGTATATCGAAAAATGCTTCAAGGCTTTGGGCTTGGAGGCCAAGGAGCAGCGCTCCCCGGTGAGCAAGGGCCTGGCCGAGGAAGCGCAGGCCGCCTTGGACAAGGTGGACCCGAGCCTGGTGGACATGGTCATCGTGGCCGGCGCGCTGGACACGGAACACCATGAGGTCGCCTGCTACACCACGCTGATCACCTCGGCGCAGGCCCAGGGCCAGACCGAAGTCGTGGAGCTGCTTCAGCAGATCCTGGGCCAGGAAGAAAGCACTCGGGACAAGCTGATCGAGTTCGGCCGAAAGCTCGCCCAGGAAGCCGCCGCCAAGTAGCGCGGCCAACCGGCGCGATGGCCGCCGGCGCACGGGTAAACAGCGAAAGGGAGCGGAGCTGCGTGGGCGGCACCGCTCCCTTTCGCGTGCCTGCCGCTCCGCTTGGCGTGTCCGCGCTCCCTTTCGGTGTCGGCGGCCCCTCTTCCCCCGCGCGCCTGCCGTCCCCTCCGCTGCGTGCCGCTCCGCTTCCCGTCGCGCGCAGCGGAAGTAACCTGCCGCCGGTCCGTTACTAGTAGTAGGTTTTGCGCCCGCCGACCACAGGCAGCGGGAAGAATTCGTCCGCCACCTGCTGGACGATCGGCACGTAGATCGCTGAATTCCACTGCGGGCTGGCGTGGGCCGGCCGGGCGCCTTCGGTGACCAGGTTGTTGGTGAGGAAGTTCGCCTCATAGTTCACCTGCCAGCTGCGCCGGGCGGTCGAATAGTTGACCGTCTGGTCTCCCGGGTTGCCCATCCAGGCGATGCGGGTGTCGCCGATACTGTGGCGGAAGCGATGCGCGTCGAAGTGATAGATGTACGAGGACTGGGACTGGATCAGCGTGCTGGACACGGCCAGCGGCGACAGCTGCTCCATGGTCTGCTCCACAATTTGCCGCCAGGTGCGCTCGTCCTTGTGCACGATCCGCTCGCCCAGCTCGTATCCGCCCCGCAGGTAGCTGGGCACCCGGTAGCCGGCCTCGTAGAGGAAGACCACACCTTCGAACATGGTCTTGTCCAGCACATCGAAGCGGCTGTATGGGGACGAATCCATCAGGATCAGCTCCACCGGGAAGCCCTTGGCGCGCAGCCGTGCGGTCATTTCCACGGCCACCATGCCGCCGAAGCTGTGCCCGTAGAAATAGAGCCGTTGCAGGTCGTTGTCCTGGATATGCTTCTGCAGCACCTCGGTCAATTCGGCAAGGTCCAGCCCGCGGTTCGAATACCCCGCCACCGCCAGCCGGCCGCGATCCACCAGGCCGCCGCGCAACGAGTTCAAGATCCACAGGCCCTCTTCCCAGCTGGTCTTGTACCCCGGGAAGACCACCCAGCTGGTGCGTGGGAAGCGCCGGTCCGCGCGTTCGTCGTCCAGCGTGAGGATCTGCGCTTCGTTGCGCATCTCCTGGATGACCCGGGTGGCCGCCAGGTCCGCGGCGGTGCCCAGTCCGAAGGCGGCACCGATCAGGAACGAGCGGCGCGAAACCCGGTGCAGGTTGCTGGCCAGGCGCAGCTGGCGGAAGGCGTGGTTCCGGCGGAGATCCATCATTCGAGCTGGCCGGCCACCGGCGGCTAGTCCAGCTCCAGTTCGTCCTTGCCGAACGCGAAGAGATAGGGCACGCCGGCTTCGGCCTCAATGCGTTCCTTCGCTCCGGTGTCGCGGTCCACAATGACCGCCACGGCCTGGACCTGCCCGCCGGCCTGGCGCACGCCTTCGACCGCGGTCAGCGCGGATCCACCGGTCGTGGAGGTATCTTCCAGCACGACGACGGGGCGATCCTTCACCTCCGGGCCCTCCACCTGGCGGCCCATGCCGTAGGACTTCTGCGCCTTGCGCACCACGAAGGCGTCGACGGCCCGTCCACCGTCCCCGGCCGCGTGCATCAGCGCCGTCCCCACCGGATCGGCCCCCATGGTCAGGCCGCCGGCGGCCTGGAATTCGATGCCGGCCTCGTCGAGCATGGCCAGCATGACCCTGCCGACCAGCCGGGACGCTTCATGGTGCAGGGTGACCCGCCGCAGGTCGATGTAGTAGTCGGCTTCGGCACCGCTGGAGAGGGTGACCCTGCCGCGCACCACGGCCAGTTCCTTAATCAGTTCGAGCAGGCGGGCGCGGTCGGCCGCTGGATCGGCCACGGGAGTCTGGGTCATGGCTCTTAGTCTATGGGGTTGCCCCCGCCGCACCGGGAATCCATGACAGGCCTCGCGGCCCCGCCGGAGCCCCCAGACCGGGCGCTACGGGACGCCAGACCGGGCGCCGCCGCA
>NZ_JBNHGL010000253.1:0-3981 GCF_059091245.1 Arthrobacter sp. Y3225116 | reverse complement strand
ACGTGAACAACGGGGTATGCCTCTGCCTGCTCCACCACGACCTGATCGAGCAAGGCAACTGGGAGATCAACGTCGTCGACGGCATCCCCTGGTTCACCCCGCCGGACTACATCGACCCCCGCCGCAAACCGCTGCGCAACTCCTACTGGCAAACCCACATCCCACCCCAACCACTCCAAGCCACCTGATGATGAGGCAGGCCTCTGGCGATGCCAGTTGTCCAGCTTTGCTGCGGAATGAATTACCACCCAAACAGCAGGCATGGCCGCCTTCGCGGTCACTGAACGAACGTCTTGCTTCGGGAAAACCCCGTACTAGACCCAAGTCCAGCCACTCTCCGCGTGACACGCGCGACAAGTGGCCTGGGCAGCTAACCGCGGGCCGTGTGCGGCCGAAGGTAGTAGGTAGCGGCTCACCGGAGCCCTCGAGAGACCTGGGACGGGGCCAATGATCGTAGTGACGCGGCTGAATGACAGCCAGTTTGCGGTCAACCCTGACCTGATTGAGCGCGTCCATTCCAACCCGGACACCACTTTGGTGATGGTTGACGGCGCCAAGTACATCGTCACCGAGACGATGAGCCAGGTCATCGAGATGATCGCCAGCTACCGCGCCTACGTGCTGCACCTGGCCCGTGAGCTGCCGCCTTCAGTCCACCAGCACGGTCACCCCCAGCTCGGCCTCGTGCCGCCAGCCGCCCCGGCCCCCGAAGATGACTCCGCGGATTCCGGCAACACTGTGCCGCTGCGCCCTAGGAATACGTAAATGGATCCCGCAACACTTATTGGCCTCCTGCTGGCCTTCGGCTCGCTCTACGCCATGATCACCCTCGAGGGCGCCCACGTCTCGGCGCTCCTCATCCCGGCTCCCATGATCCTGGTCTTCGGTGCAACTATCGCCGTCGGCCTGGCCAGCACCACCCTCAGGGACGGCCTGCACGCGTTCAAAGCGTTGCCCCGGGCTTTCACCGGCAAGGTGGCGAAGCCCCAGACGGTTATTGACCGAGTCGTCGAGCTGGCCGAAAAGGCGCGCAGCGAGGGCCTGCTGGCACTGGACGCAGAGGCAACCGAGGAAAAGGACCCGTTCATGCAGCGCGCGCTGCAGAACATCGCCGACGGCACCGACGGCGAGGAACTGCGGATCCTTCTCGAAGACGAGATCAGCACGAAGGCGCGCGCCGACCGCCAATCCTCCAAGTTTTTCATGGGCATGGGCGGCTACGCCCCGACCATCGGCATCATCGGCACCGTCGTATCGCTGACGCACGTGCTGGAAAACCTCTCCACCCCGGACACCCTCGGACCGATGATTGCGACGGCGTTCGTCGCCACGCTGTGGGGATTGCTTTCCGCCAACTTCATCTGGCTGCCGATCGGCGGCAAGCTGAGGCGCTTGGCCGACCTGGAAACCGAGCGCATGACACTGCTGATGGAAGGCATGCTGGCCGTCCAGGCCGGTAGCCAGCCGCGCCTGTTGGGCGAACGCCTGCGTGCCATGGTTCCGGAGCATGAGATGGGCGCGGGGAAGCCGGCCAAGGAAAGTAAACCCGGGAAGTCCGACGACAAGCCTGCGGTCAAGGCAGCATGAAGTCGCGGCGCCCGCGCCGGCCGCTCGGCGCGGAAGAGGACGAGCACCCGGACGAGCGGTGGATGGCCTCCTACATGGACATGGTCACCGTGCTGATGTGTATGTTCATCGTGCTCTTCGCCATGTCCACCGTGGATGCGGCGAAGTTCGAGAAGCTTGCCAACTCGTTGGCCACCGGTTTCGGCGTGGAACGCACCCAGGCGGTTGATACGGCCGAAGGGGTGGTGGTCCCGTCTGAACTCATCGACGAGGAGGGGCAGGGGTTCACCAGTGGTGACGCCGAAGAGGACACCGAGGGTGAACTGAAAACCGACCTCGACGTGGCCATCAAGGAAGTCAACGACCTGCGCAACATCCAGGAGAAAATCACCAAGGGGTTGCAGGAAGAAGGCCTTGAGAAAGCGGTCCGCTTCCAGCTTG
Organism: Arthrobacter sp. Y3225116; assembly: GCF_059091245.1. Lineage (NCBI taxonomy): Bacteria > Bacillati > Actinomycetota > Actinomycetes > Micrococcales > Micrococcaceae > Arthrobacter > Arthrobacter sp. Y3225116. Next base: position 1,974 of record NZ_JBNHGL010000253.1, on the reverse strand, counting down.
ACGAACGGGGCCTGACCGTTCGCCTGATTGGCAGCGAGACGTTCTTCGAGCCGGACTCGCCGGTGCTCACCCGGCAGACCATCAAGATCCTGAACGTGGTCGGCCCGGTGCTGAGGCCGGTCGACTACGAGCTGAAGGTGGAAGGCCACACGGCCCAGGTGCGTCACCTGGACCCGAACGCATTGGACTGGGAGCTTTCCTCGGAGCGTGCCGTGAACGTGCTGCGCCATCTGGTGGAAGACAGCGGCGTGGTTTCGAAGCGCATCTCCGCCGTCGGATTCGGCGAATCCAGGCCGCTGACCAGCAGCGGGAGCGATGCAGACCTCGCCATGAACCGCCGCGTGGACATTGTGGTGCTCTCCGGCCAGCCGGAGGCCATCCGCAACCTGATTCCCGAAGTCTTGAAGGATCCTGCCGGCGCCGCCAAAGAGGCGGCTGCGGAACGGGCGAAGTTGGCCAAGCAGGCCGCCGAAGCCGAAGCTGCGGAAAAAGCGGAGGCCGAGTCGGCCGAGGGCGAGACCGCCGAGGACAAACCTGCCGAGCGCGTGGCCGGCGAACCGGGTGGAAGCTCCGGGCGCGACGTGGTCACCGGCGGTGGCAGCAGCGGCGGCCCGGGGCCGGACGCCACCTATGCGCCGGCGCCCGGCGGGGCATCCTCCGGCGACTGAGCGCCTGCCGCCGGCACCGGCCTGCCGGCCTAGATCGTCCTCCGACCACTGAGCGCCCCTGCCATGGGGCCGCCGGTGTTGGACGCGCCGCGGGCACCCCACCCGGATTATCCAAACTCCTAACATCCCGAACCACGCTGCCGATAGTGCCTGCTGTGACGGTCCAGGAACATGCGCACTCTAGCGCGCCCGAAAAGCCGGCCAGAGCCGTCGAAGTTTACGACTTCCGGCGGCCGACCACCCTGGCACGCGAGCATTCCCGCGTGCTGGAGTTGGCCTTCGAAACATTCGCCCGACAGTGGGGCACCCAGCTGACCGCCAAAGTCCGCGTGATCTGCACGGTCACGTCGGAGCAGGTCCAGATGCAGACCTACGACGAGTACGCGGCCTCGTTGCCGGCCAGTACCGCAATGGTGCTCTGCGCCCTCGACGACATCACCGGCAAGGCCGTGATCCAGTTTTCGACCACGGCCGCTATGACGTGGGTAGACCACATGCTGGGCGGCAACGGCAGCCACGACTATCCGGACCGCAAGTTCACGCAAATTGAACAGGCACTGGTCAGCCGGTTGATGGAGGACGCGCTGGAGGACCTGCGCTACTCGCTGGGTTCCCTGCTCACCACGCCCATCAGCCTGGACCAGATCCATTACAACTCGCAGTTCGCGCAGGCCGCGGCCACCAACGACCTGATGATCGTCGCCACCTTTGAAATCCGGGTCGGCGACCTGTCCGCGCCCGCCACGGTGGCCATCCCTGCCGAGGTGCTGCTGACCCAGCTGCGCGATTCGTTCGCCATGAGCAGCCCGGCCAACGCCCGGAAACTGCTGGAAACCCAGCTGGTGCAGATCCCGGTGGACGTCGCCCTGCAGTTCGCCCCCATGCGCGTCCGGCCCGGCCAGGTCCTCGACCTGGCCATCGGCGACCTGCTGCCGCTGCCGCACCCGCAACACCGCCCGCTGGATGTTGCCGTCAACGGCGAACGGCTGGCACACGCCGCCGTGGGTGCCAACGGCAACCGCCTGGCCGGAGTCATTGTTACAACCGAGGAGAACGCCCGATGACACAGACCCAGACCCTTCAGGCTGCTGCCGCCGACGCGCTCCTGGGGTTGCTGCCCACCAACACGCCGCTCTACGCGGTGCGCCAGGACGAAGGCGGGCCGCTGCCCGGGCAGGTGGCCTCCGCCGTCGTCGGGTCCTTCGTGGGCGGAACCTCGGCCGACGTGGCCTTGGTGGTGGCCGACCAGGCCGCGCTGTCCGCCGCCGCGGGCACGGATTCCCCGCTGGTTTCGGCCGCCGACCTG
>NZ_JBNHGL010000252.1:0-3983 GCF_059091245.1 Arthrobacter sp. Y3225116 | reverse complement strand
GCCCCCGCGGCGCCGCCCGCCCGCTCGTCCGACCCGACGGTCTCGCCCTCTTCACGGGTTGCCGCCCACGCGTCCTCGGTGCCCTGCTGCACGCGCCCGAGCAGGGCCGCCTCCCCGCCGGCCAGGGGCTCCCGGCGGTAGCTCAGCGGCACGTTGACCACGTGGACGGCGTCGGCGGTGTGCACGGCCACGATGTGCACTTCCAGTCCCACCGCCCCGGCCGGGTCCTGCAAGCGGATGCCACCCAGCCGGCGCAGGACCGACTCTTGGCCCTTGGCGGGGAACCAACGCTGGGCGGGGAGCCACTGGTGCAGCAGTTCGGGCAGGCTCGGCGTGAAATCAGGCATGTGTTGCCACCTCTGTTCCTTCAGTCGCGGGTCTGATGACTGGGAGTGTCTCGGTCTGCGGAGATGCGGGGTTGGACGCGGCCGAACGCAGCCGCAACCAGAAGAAGTCGTGGCTGCCCAGCGTCAGCGTGAGCTGGCCGGCGTCGTCAAAGGCCGGGAAGGGGACGCCTCCGAACGTGTCGCGCAGCCCCCGGCCGGCAAATTCGGGCAGCCGCAGCGGTGCCGCCACGGGGTGCTGGGACAGGTTGAACACGCACAGCAGCACCTCTTTCTCCAGGCCTTCCGGATTGTCCTCCGGCAATTCGCGCAGAAAAGCCAGCACCGATTCGGAGTCCACCGGCACGTTCCGGTAGGTACCCAGGCCGAAGGCAGGATGGGCCTTGCGCACGGCCAGCATCTGCCGCACCCAGTGCAGCAGCGAACTGTTGTGCGCCAGCTGCGCCTCGACGTTGACGTAGTTGTAGTGATAGACCAGCGACTGCACCACCGGCAGGTACAACTTGCCGGGGTCCGCGGTGGAGAACCCGGCGTTGCGGTCGGGGTTCCACTGCATCGGCGTGCGGGAGGCATCGCGGTCTTCGAGCCAGATGTTGTCGCCCATGCCGATCTCGTCCCCGTAATACAGGAACGGGCTGCCCGGCAGCGACAGCAGCAGGGCATGAATCAGTTCGATCTCGGCGCGCGAGTTGTCCAGCAGCGGGGCCAGCCGGCGGCGGATTCCGATGTTGGACCGCATCCGGGAATCCGGCGCGTACCAGCCGAACATCGCCTCACGCTCTTCGCGGGTGACCATCTCCAGCGTCAATTCGTCGTGGTTGCGCAGGAACGTTCCCCACTGGGCCCCGGCCGGGATCGCCGGCGTCTGCTCCATCGTGGCGATGATCGGGGCGGCCTTTTGGTCCCGGAGCGCGTAATACAGCCGCGGCATGATCGGGAAGTGGAAGGCCATGTGGCATTCGGGGCGCAGCCCGCCGTCGCCGTCCGGCTTGCCGAAGTATTCCACCACCTCATGCGGCAGCTGGTTCGCCTCGGCGATGATCACGCGGCCGGGGTATTCCGTGTCCACCAGTGCGCGCAGGTCCTGCAGGAAGGCGTGCGTGGCGGGCAGGTTCTCGCAGTTGGTCCCGTCTTCCTCGAACAGGTACGGGATGGCGTCCGCGCGGAAACCGTCGATCCCCTGGTCCAGCCAGAACCGCACGACGTCGAACAGTGCCTCGATCACCTTGGGGTTTTCGAAGTTCAGGTCGGGCTGGTGGCTGAAGAACCGGTGCCAGTAGAACTGCCGGCGGATCGGGTCGAACGCCCAGTTGGAATCCTCGCTGTCCACGAAGATGATCCGCGCGTCCTGGTATTTCTCGTCGGTGTCGGACCAGACATAGAAGTCTCCGTACGGCCCCTCCGGGTCCCGCCGGGACTGCTCGAACCAGTCGTGCTTGTCCGACGTGTGGTTTATCGGCAGGTCGATGATCACCCGGACGCCGCGGGCGTGTGCCTCGGCGACCAGGCGTTTAAAGTCGCCGATGGTGCCGAACTCGTCCAGCACGTCGAAGTAGTCCGCGACGTCGTACCCGCCGTCCCGCAACGGGGACTTAAAGAACGGCGGGATCCACAGGCAGTCGACGCCGAGCCACTGCAGGTAGTCGAGCTTGTCGATCAGCCCGGAGAAGTCGCCCGATCCGTCCCCGTTGGAGTCCGCGAAGCCCCGCAACAGCACCTCATAGAACACTGCCTTGCGGTACCAGTGGGGGTCATGCGTGAGCCCCGGAGCGTGCAGCTGGAAGGGGCCGGCCATCAGCGGTTCCTTCGGACGTGCAGGATGTGGGCGGGTTCCACGTGTGCGTCCAGCCGCACGTAGTTGTGTTCGCTCCAGCGCCAGCTCTGCCCGCTGAGCAGGTCATCCACCCAGAACGTGCCGTCGTCGTTAAGGTCCTCCTCCCGCAGCCCCAGCGCCGCCAGGTCCAGCGAGACCGTCGATTCGCGCGCGCTGTGCGGGTCCACGTTGACGACGACGATGATCGTGTCCCGCCCGCCGCCGTGGCTTTCGGGCAGGTGCGCCTTGTGCTTGGAGTACACCACCGTGGCCGGGTCGGTGCTGCGGTGCACGGTGAGGTTGCCCAGGTCGCCCAGCGCCGGGTGGGCCCGCCGGATGGAATTGAGCCGGGTCAGGTACGGGGCGAGCGAGCGCCCTTCGGCCTCCGCGGCGGCGAAGTCGCGGGCCTTGTATTCGTACTTTTCGTTGTCAATGTATTCCTCGGCGCCCGGCCGGGCCACGTGCTCGTAGAGTTCGTAGCCGGCGTAGACGCCCCAGAGCGGGCTGGCCGTGGCCGCCAGCACGGCCCGCACCTTGAACGCGGCGGGGCCGCCGTACTGCAGGTACTCGGTGAGGATGTCAGGGGTGTTGACGAAGAAGTTCGGCCGGAAGAACGGCGCCGTCTCGTGGCTGATCTCGGTGAAGTACTCCTCGATCTCTTCCTTGGTGTTGCGCCAGGTGAAATAGCTGTAGGACTGCTGGAAGCCGGCGCGGCCCAGCGCGTGCATCATGGCCGGGCGGGTGAAGGCCTCGGCCAGGAACACCACCTCCGGGTGCTCGCGGTTCACCGTTCCGATCAGCCATTCCCAGAACCACAGGGGCTTGGTGTGCGGGTTGTCCACCCGGAAGATCTTCACGCCGTGGGAGATCCACAGCTTCACGATCCGCAGGACCTCTTCGGACAGGCCGCGCGGGTCGTTATCGAAGTTCAGCGGATAGATGTCCTGGTACTTCTTCGGCGGGTTCTCGGCGTAGGCAATCGTGCCGTCGGCCCGCGTGGTGAACCACTCGGGATGCTCGGTGGCCCACGGGTGGTCCGGGGCGGCCTGCAGCGCCAGGTCCAGGGCCACCTCCATGCCGAGCGCCTCGGCGGCGGCCACGAAGGCGTCGAACTGCTCAAATCCGCCCAGGTCGGGGTGGATGGCGTCATGCCCGCCGTCCTTGGATCCGATGGCCCAGGGCGATCCGGGGTCGCCGGGCCCGGCGGTCAGGGTGTTGTTCGGCCCCTTGCGGTTGACCTCGCCGATCGGGTGGATCGGCGGCAGGTACACCACGTCGAAGCCCATGGCCGCGACGGCCGGAAGCCGCTCGGCCGCCGTCGTGAAGTCGCCGGAGGTCCAGCTCCCGTTCGCCGGGTCGTAATGCGCGCCCTCCGAGCGCGGGAAGAATTCGTACCAGGCGCCGCGGCCGGCCCGTTCACGCTCCACCAGGATGGGGTACCGCTTCGAGGGGCTGACCAGGCTGCGGATCGGATGGCTGTTCACGGCGTCCAGCACGGCGTCCGAAGTTCCCGCGGCCAAACGTTCATGCACGGTGAGCGATCCGTCGGCGAGCGCGGCGGCGGCATCGCGCAGCACCTGCGCGTTGCCCTCCGGCCGCCCGCCCTGGCCCGCGGCCTGCTCCAGCAGCAGCCGGCCCTCGGCCAGCATGAGGTCCACGTCCACGCCGGCGGCAATCTTCACCTCGGCGTTGTGCCGCCAGGTGGCGTAATTGTCTCCCCAGCCTTCAATGTGGAAGGTCCAGAGGCCGGTACCGGTGGGCCGGAGGGTGCCGTGCCAGCGGTCGGTGCCGGGCGCGCCGGGCGTCAGTCTTGCCCGCTGGACGGG
>NZ_JBNHGL010000251.1:0-4000 GCF_059091245.1 Arthrobacter sp. Y3225116 | reverse complement strand
GGGACCGTCGCAGTCCCAAGTCCGACACCCGCGGACGTTGCGGGCACCCGGCCCGCACCCGGCGGAGGCAACTGCGGTGGCGCGGGGCCGGGGATGCTGGTCACGGTGCCCCTGGCCACGCTGCTGGGACTGAGCGAGGAGCCCGGAGACCTGGCCGGACACGGCCCGATCCCGGCAGACATGGGACGGGAACTGGCGCAGCTGGCCAAGTCCTGGTTGCCGGTGCTCACCGACGACCACGGCCAGGCGATCGCGGCCGCCCGGAAACTGCGGATTCCGCCCGAATGGCTCAAACGCCTGGTCCGTGTCCGGGACCGGCACTGCCGCTTTCCTGGGTGCCGCCGCGCCGCCATTTATTGCGAGATCGACCATGTCCGCGGCTGGGACTACGGCGGGCCAACCGTGCCGGAAAACCTGCAGTGCCTGTGCAGCGCCCACCACGCGGCGAAGACCGCCGGGCATATCCAGGCCGAGGCCGGCCCACACGGTCAGATCACCTGGACCACGCGCACCGGCCACCGCAAGACCACCCAGCCGGACGAGGGCTGGGACACCCTCCTGCCCCGGCCAACGGAGACGGAAGCGGCGAACGGCGAAAGCGGAGAGAACACCGACGGCGCCGCAGATGCAGCCAGAGACGCAGCCACCCGCGACGCCATCGACCGCGGCCAACCACCAAAACGTACGCTCGGCGGCATCGAACTGCCCGACGACAACACCGACCCCAACGCGCCACCCCCATTCTGAGCTTCCCGCGGCACGAGCAGAAGATTTCGGGGGGCGCCTGCGGAGAATGCCGTAACGCCAGCAGCAAATGCCGGATACGTGGGGCGCCAGCGGTCTCGGAATCTCTTAGCCGCGCCGGTCCGGCACGCCGTAGGTGATGGATAGTTTCCGGGCCGCAGACCGGTCGAAGCGCAGACGCATGTGGTGGGCACGCCAGGCCCATACGATCCCGATCGCGGCGGCGGCCACGCCGGACAGCGCGGCCACTCCCAGCCCCCAGCGCGGGCCGAAGCTGTTGGCCACCAAACCGACCAGAGGCGCACCGATCGGGGTCCCGCCCATCAGGATGGCCATGTACAAAGACATGACGCGCCCGCGCATCATGGGGGCAGTCGTGGTCTGCACATACGCATTGGCGCTCGTCATGATGGTGATGGCGGCAGCGCCGACCGGCACGAGCGCCAGCCCGAACAGCCAAACCGTGGGGGCCAACCCTGCCACCGTGCAGGCGATGCCGAAGGCCACCGATGCGCCGAAGATATAGCGCAGCCGGGGGCGGTCCCGCCGTGCGCTAAGCAGTGAACCGGTGACCGAACCCGCGGCCATGACCGAGGAGAGCAAACCGAAATCGCCGGCATGCCCGCCGAATTCGGTCCGCGCCATGGAGGCGACAAAGACGGAAAAGTTCAGGCCGAAGGTACCGATGATAAATATGGCGGCGAGCACAACCACCAGGTCGGGCCGCTGCTTCACATACCGGAAGCCTTCGAGGATCTGCCCGCGTCCCTTGGCGGCCTTCTCCCGCAGGTGAAGCTCCTGCCGTCGGATGGCGAGCAGCGCAGCGATCATCGCCGCGAAGGTGGCGGTGTTGATCAGGAACACCGGACCGGGACCGATGGCGACGGTCAGCACACCGGCAATGGCCGGCCCGACCATCCTGGCCAGGTTGAAGGACGTGCTGTTCAGCGCCACCGCATTGGGCAGGTAATCGTCGCGCACTACGTCCGAGACGAACGTCTGCCGCGCCGGCGCATCCACCGCTGTCACAATGCCGAGTGCCAGGGCAAAGGCGTAGACATGCCACAACTGGGCGACGTCGGCGATTACCATCAACCCCAACGCCAAGCCCAGCACGGCCATTGAAATCTGGGTGGCCATCAGCAGCTTTTGCCGGTCAAAGCGGTCGGCAACTAGCCCGGCCCATGGAGCCAGAACCAGTTGTGGCCCCATCTGCAGAGCCATGACGATGCCCATGGCAGCGGCGTCCTGCTCGGTCAGGATGTCGTAGACCAGCCAGTCCTGCGCCGTGCGCTGCATCCATGTGCCGATATTGGAGACCAAGGCCCCAATGAACCAGATCCGGTAGTTGAACAACCTCAGTGAACGAAACACGCTTTACCGCCCTTTCCGGCTGCATACCTGCCTCGTCGATGGGTCGCGTCAGGACGTAGTTTCGGCGCCGTCCTCGGTCGCGGTGCCGTCGGAGGCCTCGGTCGCGGTGACGTCGGAGGCCTCGGTCGCGGTGACGTCGGAGGCCTCGGTCGCGGTGACGTCGGAGGCCTCGGTCGCGGTGACGTCGAAGGCCTCGGCGCCGTAGCCGTCGGTTACGTCCTCCGTGACCGGTCGCGGGTCCTCGGCTGCGGGCACGCCGTCCGCGGCTACATTGGAATCGTCTGCCACGCCTGCAACGGCTCTCTCGGTGCCGTCCGCCGCCTCCACATCATCGCCAGCAGCTGCCTCGGTGCCGTCCGCGGCTTCCTCGGTGCGATCCGCCGCCGCCGCATCGTCGGCGGCAGCAGGCTCGGAGCGTTCCGCCGCCTCTGCTACTTCGTTCGCAGCAGCAGGCTCGGAGCGTGCCGCCGCCTCTGCCCCATCGTTTGCAGCAGCAGCCTCGGAGCGTTCCGCCGCTTCTGCTTCGGCCGCAGCCGCGGCTTCTTCGGGCCGAACCCGATCGGCCCACGGAACCCACTCGGGTGCCAGCAGCGACTTCTCGGAGGGAAGCAGGCCCACTTCGCAAACAGTTGCTTCCTTGCCCCGCGGCACCCGGGCCAGCGTGGCGAACCACTGCCAGCCCGCGTAGCCCGCCAATTGGGCCTCGAACCGGTGAGTGACCAGACGGTCGCCGTCGGCAAATGTGCCGACGTGTGCGCCGATCTGCTCGGACGGCGCGATCTCCAGTACCCCGTCCCGCGCACGGTCCACCGCGGCAGCCAACACAGGGTCTAGTTTGGGAGCGCGCCTGACGGGACGACGCCGGGGCGCCGCCTCGGCCTGCGACTCGTGGGCGACGGCCTGCCCCGCGTCAACCGTTTCAGCGGCGGGGTCGGTCATGTTTTCAGTCATGGAGGCCGCTCTACGCGTCCAGGTCGTCGGCCACGCGGCGGAGCACCGCTGCAACCTTCGACGCGTGGGAGCGCTCCGGGTAGCGGCCCCTGCGCAGGCCGTTGGAGATCTCGTCCAGCAGCTTGATCAGATCTTCCGTGATCACGGCCATGTCCTCGGCCGGCTTCCGCGTCGCCCGGACCACAGAGGGAGCAGCGTCGAGGATGCGCGCCGAGAGCGCGGAGGGGCCACGCCGGCCATCGGCTATGCCGAATTCCATCCGGGTGCCTGGCTTGACGTCTTTGACGCCGGCCGGCAGCGCCGAGGCGTGGAGGAACACTTCCTGTCCGTCCTCGCTGGCCAGGAATCCAAACCCTTTATCCGTGTCAAACCACTTGACTTTGCCGATGGGCACTTTGCTTACCTCGTTCTGCTTCATGATGCAGCGGTACCGCACGCTGCTGCGTTCTTACCATGGGCCCCGCCGGTAGCACAGCGGTCGCACATGCGACCGCGCCGAATCGGGGAAAGTCTGTCTCTAGGTTATCGCGTTCCGCTGACCGCCGAGCCCGTTGCCCGCCGCTTTCCGCTCGTGGCGTGAGCGCCAGGAATCAGGCTCCGGAATGGCGGCTGTAATCTGGTCTCATGCCCGCAACCGTCCCCGCCCACAATGCGTCCCGCCCCGCCGAGTCCGGTGCTTTGCACCGAGTGCTGGTCCTTGCCGCCGTCGTCGCGCTGTTGGCCGGTTTGGGCAGCCTGGGCGTGATTTTGGCCGGTGCCATGGCCGGAACCGAGGTCTGGGCCGGCTTTCTGGGACTGACCTGGTTCTGCTTTCCCATCGCCTTCGTGCTGATGGTGCTGCTGGTGGCCGGCAGCGTACGCCGCCGCCGACGAAGCTAGCGGCAGCAGCCACCCCTGCCCCAGGACGGGCTGGTCCCCGCCGCTCCCGGCC
>NZ_JBNHGL010000250.1:0-4009 GCF_059091245.1 Arthrobacter sp. Y3225116 | reverse complement strand
CTGCCAGCATCCGCACGGCCAGCAGCCCGGCGTTGCGGGCTCCGCCGATGGACACGGTGGCCACCGGCACGCCGGCGGGCATCTGCACGATGGAGAGCAGGGAGTCCATGCCGTCCAGGTACTTCAGGGGCACCGGCACCCCGATCACCGGCAGCGGGGTGACGGAGGCGAGCATGCCGGGCAGGTGCGCGGCGCCGCCGGCGCCGGCGATAATGATCCGCAGTCCCCGGGAGTGCGCGTCGCGGCCATAACCGATCATGTCCTCGGGCATGCGGTGCGCGGAGACGACGTCGGCCTCGTAGGGGACGCCGAATTCCTCCAGCGCCCGGGCGGCGGCCTCCATGACGGGCCAGTCGGAATCCGAGCCCATCACCACGCCGACTATCGGCTTGTTGCTCATGGTTTGCCTTCCTGGGGGTCCACGCCGTCGCGGACAATCGCCGCGACGCGGTCCGCGCGCCGGCGCAACTCCTCCACCTGGGACGCGTCGCGGCCCACCACATTGACGTGGCCGATCTTCCGGCCGGGACGGACGGACTTGCCGTAGCCATGCAGCTTGACCGACGGTTCGGCGGCCAGCGCGCGCGGGTAGGCCGAGAACAGGTCCGTATTTGCGCCGCCCAGGTAGTTCTTCATGACGACGGCGCCGCCGAGCAGGGACGTATCGCCCAGCGGCAAATCCAGGATGGCCCGCAGGTGCTGCTCGAACTGGCTGGTGACCGATCCGTCCTGGGTCCAGTGGCCGGTGTTGTGCGGACGCATGGCCAGTTCGTTGATCACGAAGCCTGCTCCGCGTCCCGGGGTGGCGAACAACTCGGCGGCCATCACGCCGGTGACGCCCAGCTCGTCGGACAGCCGGAGCGCCGCCTGCTGGGCCGCCTCGGCGACGTCCGCCGGCAGGTCCTGTGCCGGCGCGATCACTTCGTCACAGACGCCGTCCACCTGAATGGTGTGCACCACCGGCCAGGCGCGTGCTTCGCCGGAGGGAGACCTGGCTACCAGCGCCGAGAGCTCCCGGCTGAACTCGACTTTTTCTTCGACCAGCAGCGCGCCGCCGGTGAACCAGTCGGCCGCCTCGAGGGCGGCGTCCGTGTCGCGGATGATCCGCACTCCCTTGCCGTCGTAACCTCCCCGCGGTGTCTTCAGCACCACCGGCCAGCCAATCCTGCCGCCGAAGGCAACCAGCTCGTCGACGCCCGAGACGGACGCCCACACCGGGTTTGGCAGCCCCAGCCTGTCCACCACCGCGCGCATGACCAGCTTGTCCTGCGCATGGATCAGTGCGTCGGGATGCGGCTGCACGTTGACGCCTTCGGCAATCAGGGCCTGCAGATGTTCGGTAGGGACGTGCTCGTGATCGAAGGTCATCACGTCCAGACCCTTCGCGAACCCCCGCAGTGCCTCCAGGTCTCGGTAGTCGCCCACCGGGGCCGTGGCCACGGCGGGGACCGCGGAAACATCGGCGGCCTCGGCCAGAACACGCAGTTCAAAGCCGAGCTCTACCGCACAGGGTGCCATCATTCGGGCAAGCTGGCCGCCGCCCACTACGCCGATCACGGGAAAACTCACCTAGTCAGGGTACCGAACAGGCTCCGGACGAGCCGCATTGGGCGTCGCGCGGCGGGGACGTCCTAGGTAACGCCCAGACTGGCGCAATACAATAGTGCGTCGGCCGGCTCTGCTCCGGCATCCGAGCGAAAGGGATCCACCTTCGATCATGAACCGAACTATTTCCGAGCGCCTGCGCGCCATTGTTTCCCTTTTTTGGCGGGAAGTGGCGAAGTTCGGCACGGTCGGCGGGATCGCCTTCATCGTGGACAACGGCGTGTACTGGTGGCTGATCAACGGGCCCATGGACGACAGCGTGGTGAAGGCGCGGTTCGTGTCCGCCTCCGTGGCGACACTGTTCTCCTGGGTAGCCAACCGCTATTGGACGTTCCGACATCGCCGCCAGGCGAACGTGTTGCGCGAACTGGTGCTGTTCATCGTCATCAACGTCATCGGCATGGTGGTCTCCGCCGGCTGCGTCTGGATAGCCCGCTACCCGCTGGAGGTGACGGACCGGACCATGCTGCTGTTCGCGGGCATCGTCGGCACGGTGCTGGCTACCGTGATGCGCTTCTTCGCCTACCGGTTCCTGGTGTTCAACGTTGAGCTGGACGCCGAGCCGGAGTTTGCCGAGGACCGCAAGATCTTCGAGCGCCACCCCCAGGAGCATGCCGACCAGTCTCCCGCGGACGCCGCGCCGGAGGTCGACGGCCCCCAGGCATCGGGCACGGCGCGCGGTTAGGCGGGGCCTGGGCCGGATCGAAGGTTCACAGTTGTACGGTGACCCGTTCGCTGTCCAGCAACCGTTGGGTCACCCCTACCTCCGGGTGCACCAGCACGACCGTGCCGCCGCCCTGCCAGGTTGCCAGGGCTTCGCGAAGCACGTCCGGCCAGGGGGTTTGCGCCGGCACCAGCAGGTTCCCGGCGGCCGTCGGCCGGTCCAGAAGCCGGGCGAAGGTGAGTGCCCCGCCGTCGTACTCCAGGGCCAAGCCGTTTGCCGCCAGGGAATCGATTCCCAGGTAGTCGTCCGCGTAGGACCGGACCTCGGCCGCGTAATCGAGGACGCCGTCGGGCAGTTCCCCGGGCCAGCGCAACTGGAGCGCGCCCAGGGCGACCAGGACCTGGTGTCCGCCGCCGTCGCGCACCAAGAGGGCCGGATCCGCCGCCACCACCACATCGGCGGTCCGGGCGCCCTCGCCCAGCCGGACGGTGGCACCGGCCTGCCATGCGGCCAGCGCCCAGACCAACGACCGCCAGTGCGGCTCCATCAGAAGACCCACGCTCGTACCCTCGGCGGCGTCCAGTTCCTCGGCCAGCAGGTTCGCCGTCTTGGCCACCCAGTTGTCCAGCACGCGCCCGGACAGCTCGATGCGTTCGCCCTCCGGGCCGTACCAGACCAGGCAGGGGGACGAGCCCGGGCGCAGCCGGGCCAACAGGTCGTTGATCGTGGCGGGGGTGCTCACGGTGCTCCTTAAGGTCGGGTTCGTGGCCCAGCCGGAGGCCGGCTGGGGCATGCGCGCGGTGTTTGTGACGTACATCACGGGGGCGGGCCCTCGCGTGGCGTACGCGGATTTCGCTGCCGGGTCTCTAAGATTTCCGCCGGCGCTTGACTTGAACGTATTACACCCATGTAATTAGTTATTAAACGTGTAACAGCATGCTTGTGTCCGGCGCTGAGATCCAGCGCTGCACATGAATCTAGCACCATGCTGGTACAGGAACTCCGGGAGGGCTGATGGGGCAGGCAGAACGTAGTGCGCACCGGCGGGAGCTCGAAGCGCAGGCTTCGGCACCGCACGGATCGCGCGGCGTACCGGCAGACTGGTATGTGGATCCGGCAGATCCGACGGCGGCAGAACGCTTCCGCGAATCCAGCCAACAGACACTCGAGGACGCGGCCACCGCCTTCCTCGCCGCGCACGAAGCGTTGGCCGAGGGACCCGGGGCCGAGGTGCTGGAGCTGGCTGCTCCGCGCCTGCTCCGGGAACCGGCCGAGGCCGACCCGGCGCCGAAACCGCAGTGGATCGGGCTGCCGGGCTTCGGCGCCGGCTATGAGGACGAGGGGGAACTCGGCTGGCAGGCCGATGCCCTGTGCGCCCAAACGGACCCGGAAGCGTTCTTCCCCGAGAAGGGCGGATCCACCCGCGACGCGAAGAAGGTGTGCGGGGCGTGCACGGTGCGCTCGCAGTGCCTGGAGTATGCGCTGGCCAATGACGAGCGTTTCGGCATTTGGGGAGGCCTGTCGGAGCGCGAGCGCCGCCGGCTACGGAAAAGAGCGCTCTAATTCAGCAGCAAGTTCGCGTCACCGCCGTCGTGGTAGCCCACGACGGCGCTTCCTGCCTGCCCGAAACCCTGGCCGCCCTGGCCCGCCAGACGAGACCCGCCGATGCCCACGTCGGGGTGGACACCGGATCGTCCGACGGGTCCGCGGACCTGCTGCGCGCGCAGTTGCCCGCCGGCA
>NZ_JBNHGL010000249.1:0-4026 GCF_059091245.1 Arthrobacter sp. Y3225116 | reverse complement strand
GCCGACGCGGCTCAGCGGGGCGGGCGCAGGAACCCGGTCTGGCGGCCGACCACCTGGCCGGCGTCGGGGGTGACAATCACTTCCTGGGCGGCGTCGTAGCTCTCGCCGTCGTCCAGCACGGTCAGCTGCGCCTGCGGATCGACCGAACGCTTGACCACGGCCAGCGCAATCGGTCCCATCTCGTAGTGTTGCGCCGCGGACGTGACCGCGCCGACGCGCTTGTCGCCGAGCATCACGTCGCTGCCCGGGACCGGCAGCGTGTGCTGCGAGCCGTCCAGCTGCAGGAACACCAGCCGGCGCGGCGGGCGGCCCAGGTTGTGCACGCGGGCGATGGTTTCCTGGCCCTTGTAGCAGCCCTTCTCCAGGTGCACGGCGGTACGGATGAGGTCCAGCTCGTGCGGGATGGTCTTCTCGTCGGTCTCCGCCCCGACCCGCGGCCGCCACGCGGCGATCCGCAGCGCCTCGGCGGCCCAGACGCCGGCCAACTGCAGCCCGGAGACGGCCGCTTCCAGGTCGGCCGCCGGCAGCAGGTATTCGTACCAGGACCGTTCCAGGCCGGGGTGCTTTGGTTCCTCGATGCCGGTGTAGGCATAGCCGCCGGCACCGATCTGCGGCCACGGGTCCTGCCACACGAGGCTGCCCTCGAAGGCCGGGACCGGCCTGACCGACCCCACCACGGCCCAGTCGGCGGAGACATCGGCAACCTCTACCCGCAGCATGAACTTCATTCTGTCCAGCCATGCGGCCAGCGGCGCCGCCTCGAAGGATTCGACGATCAGCCAGGTGCGTTCGCCGTCGTCGACAATGCGGGCATCGTATTCGATCCGGCCCTGCACCGTGAGCAGCAGCGCTTCGCTGGACTGCCCCGGCTTCAGGTTCAGCAGCAGCTGCGAGGAGAGCGTGTTCAGCCAGCTCAGCCGGTCTTCGCCGGCCACCGTCACCACCCCGCGGTGCGAAAGGTCCGTGATGGCCTCGCCGCGGGCCAGCGCGCGCTGTTCGCGCAGCGGGTCTGAGTAGTGGGAGGCGACGCCGGCGTCGGCCCCGGAGGCTTCGACGGCGCCGGGCTGCAGGAGCAAAGGGCTGCGGTAGGTCATACCGGCGTCAACTCCCGGCGGCCGTGGCAAATTCCCGGACGGTCAGGCGCGCTTGGCCAGGATCGCCGAGGCGTGCGGGGCCAGGTCCTTGCCCTTGGCCTCGGCCACGTCCCAGCGCCAGTAAAGATCGTTGTTGACCAGGCCGAAGATGCGCGTGGCCGCGCTGTAGTCCTTGGACTGCGAACCGCGCATCACCATGTCGGTGCTCAGCTGCACGCGGGGGCCCTTGATCTGCCCGTAGTAGAGCTCGGAGATGCCGCCCGGGTGCACGATGGTCGCGGTGATGTCGAAGCCGCCGTCGGAGTTGCGCAGCTCTTCGACCTCGTCCGCGGACTTCAGGGCCGGCACGATTTCGGCGGGGACCAGGCCCGGGCCGACGTCGGCGTCGTTGAGCTTGCGGTCCAGCGCCCAGAAGCCGGTTTCCACCGACAGCGGGCGCAGCCGGTTGCCATCCTCGTCCGTCAGCCAGCTTTCGGCGGTGTACTGCAGGTAGGGCAGGCCGTTCTGCGTGAACGTGGCCTTCTGGACGAAATGTTCGTCCCCCTCCTCGCCCGCACCCAACCGGCCGGCACCTTCCCAGGTACCCAGCAGCCAGGACAGCGGCACCAGTTCCGGGGTCAGCTCCGTCGGGAGTTCAATCGGCATGGTTCAGCGCCGGGCTGTTTACTTCTGGCCCTTGAACAGGCGGACAACCACGAGCGAGGCGAACCCGGCCATCGCCAGGCCTGCCAGTACCAACAGGGACAGGAAGAAGATTTCAAGACCGAGATAAGACATGGCTCCATAGTAACGGCCCGGACCGGAGGATGCCCGCTGGCGACACCGCCCGCGCTGTGACGTCGCTCATCTCAGCGCAGCAGCATCCGCTCCAGGAAGTAGACCAGCGATCCGGCGGCCATGACCGGGGCGGCGCCGACGGCGAGCATCGCCGGCAGCCGGGTGGGACCGCCGTCGGCCAGCACGAGCCGGCGGAAACTGACCAGGATGATGCCGGCGACGGCGCCCACTGCCGCGGCGGGCAGCATGTGGACGGTGGAGAACAAGGGGGCCGCCAGGGCCCCCGCCAGCGGGGCCAGGACCACGCCCAGCGGCGCGACGATCCGGTCGGGCCAGGGCAGCAGGCAGACGCCGATGGCCACCAGCATGCTGATCCCGGTCACCAGCATCATTCCGCCGTTGTTTGCATTGGCCGAGAGCCGGTCGGCGGCCACCCAGCCGGCGCCCAGCGAGGTGAGCACCACGCCGGTGCTGGCGCCGAAGGTCGATTCGAGCCGCCGGGGCTGGCCGGTGCCGCGGAGCAGCTGGATCAGGAAGACGGCCATCACGCCGAGCGCAATCACCACCGCCATCCACAGCAGCGGCATGCCGGCGGGCGCGAGGCCGGCGAGCACCGCCGTCGCAATCCCGGCCAGGGAGATGACGGCGGCAAGGGTCTTCTTGGCGGGCACGCCCAGCAACACCGGCCAACCGACCCCGATCACCACCGCGGCGACGCACACCGCCGCCGTCAGCACCGGGAGGGAGAGGTAGGAGGCGCCGATGACGGCGCACAGTACGGCGGCAGCGGCTGCGGCGACGATCCACGTTTTCACGCTAGTCATACTGCCCTATGACGCAGGGGCGGGGCGAGAAACCGCGGCCCGGCGGGGCGCGGCGCTATACTTATGCCACCGTCCGGCAGGCTGCGCCTGCGTGTGTGAGGACCTACCGGGCCCGGCCCGATGATGTGCGCCGCGAAAACCCCTGGAGGAACCATGCCGCACATTCTGCTGTTGACCAACAGTCCCGGCTCGTCGATCGACGTCCTGCCCGCGCTCGAGCTGCTGAACCACAAGGTGCACATCCTGCCGGCCGAACCGACCGCCCTGCTGGAAACCGATCCGGCCGACGTGGTCATGGTTGACGCCCGCAAGGACCTGGCCGGGGCGCGCTCGCTCACCCAACTGCTGAAGGCCACCGGCCTGGGGGCACCGCTGATGCTGGTGCTCACCGAGGGCGGCATGGCCGCCGTCAGCGCCAACTGGCTTGCCGACGACGTGGTGCTGGTGACCGCCGGGCCGGCCGAGGTCGAGGCGCGGCTGCGGCTGGTGATCGCCCGCGCCCGTGCCGGCGACCAGGACACCGGGACGGAGATCCACGCCTCCGGCGTGGTGATCGACGAGGCCAGCTACAGTGCGCGCGTCGGCGGACAGCCGCTGAACCTGACCTACAAGGAATTCGAACTGCTCAAGTACCTGGCCCAGCACCCCGGCCGGGTGTTCACCCGCGACCAGCTGCTGCACGAGGTCTGGGGCTACGACTACTACGGCGGCACCCGCACGGTCGACGTGCATGTGCGGCGGCTGCGGGCCAAGCTGGGCCCGGACCACGAGCAGCTGATCGGCACGGTCCGCAACGTCGGCTACCGGTTCACGCTGGTGCGCGAGGCGGAAGAAGAACCCAGCGGCGTCGGCTGAGGCGGCCGGGTCTGCACCGGACCGCGGCGCCCTCCCGCCGCCGAAGGCCGCTCGGATAGTCTGTGCTCATGACTGCATCGGATTCGGGCCTCTGGCCCGTGCTGACCATCAAGGGCGCTCCCGACGCCGAGACCCTCGCGGACATCAAGGCGCTGGCCGCCGCCGCCGAAGAGTCCGACGGCAATCCCCCGCTCTCCGAGCAGACGTGGGTGAACCTGCGGGCCCCGGAGTCGGCCGACGTGCTGGTGCTGGCGACCTACGCCGGCGAAGAGCGCTCCGATCCCGCCACCGCGACGGCGCTGGCCGGGGTCGCCGTCGTCAGCCTTGCCACCGCTGCCGGCACCGACAACGTCCTGGAACTGGTGGTGCACCCCTCCTACCGCGCCGAGGGCGTGGGGACCCGGCTGGTCGAGGCCGTCCGGCAGCACACCGAACTGCCCGGCCTCAAGGCCTGGTCGCACGGCGGCCACGAGGCC
>NZ_JBNHGL010000248.1:0-4066 GCF_059091245.1 Arthrobacter sp. Y3225116 | reverse complement strand
CTGTCCGGCCTCAAGACGTGGCTGGAGACCGGCGAGAAACTCACCACACCCGGCTCCCTGATGTACACCTGAGCACCGGCCCGGCGTCCCCCGTTGCTCCCGCGGCGCCGCGGACCTGTCCGGTTTCCGGATCGATCTTGCGGTTGTCGCGGAAGTTCACCGGCTCGCTCTGGTGTTCTTCTTCGTTACCCTTTTCGGCCATGGTTACTTCTTCTCGTCTTCGTCGACCACTTCGGCGTCCACGATGTCCTCGTCGGCCGCGCCGGAGCCGGCATCGGAGGAACCGTCACCGGCGGCCGCACCGTCACCGGCCGCGCCGGAGGCCTGCGCCTGCGAGTAGATAGCCTCGCCCAGCTTGGTCTGGGATGCCTGCAGCTTCTCGAACGCGGCCTTGACCTCGTCGTCGTTGTCCTGCTTTTCCAGTGCGGACTTCAGGGCATCGACGTCGGCCTTGACCTCGGTCTTGACCTCTTCGGGCAGCTTGTCGTCGTTGTCGGCGAGCAGCTTGTCCACCGAGTAGGCCAGCTGCTCGGCCGAGTTGCGGACGTCGGCGGCCTCGCGGCGCTTCTTGTCCTCGGCGGCGTGCTCCTCGGCCTCCCGCACCATGCGGTCGATGTCATCCTTGGACAGCGCGGTGCCGCCGGTGATGGTCATCGACTGCTCGGCGCCGGTGCCCTTGTCCTTGGCGGACACGTGCACGATGCCGTTGGCGTCGATGTCGAAGGTCACCTCGACCTGCGGCACGCCCCGCGGCGCCGGCGCGATGCCGGTGAGCTCGAAGGTGCCCAGCGGCTTGTTGTCGCGGGTGAACTCGCGCTCGCCCTGGAAGACCTGGATGGCCACGGAGGGCTGGTTGTCGTCCGCGGTGGTGAAGGTCTCGGACCGCTTGGTCGGGATCGCGGTGTTGCGCTCGATCAGCTTGGTCATCACGCCGCCCTTGGTCTCAATGCCCAGCGACAGCGGGGTGACGTCGATCAGCAGGACGTCCTTGCGCTCGCCCTTCAGGACGCCGGCCTGCAGGGCCGCGCCCACGGCCACGACCTCGTCGGGGTTCACGCCCTTGTTCGGCTCCTTGCCGCCGGCCATTTCCTTGACCAGTTCGACGACGGCGGGCATGCGGGTGGAACCGCCGACCAGCACGATGTGGTCGATGTCGGAGACCTTGATGCCGGCTTCCGTGATCACGTCATGGAACGGCTTCTTGGTGCGCTCGAGCAGGTCCGCGGTCAGATCCTGGAACTTGGCGCGGCTCAGGTGCTCGTCCAGGTGCACCGGTCCCTCCGGGGTGACGGAGAGGTACTGCAGGGAGATGTTGGTGGAGGAGGCCGAGGACAGTTCCTTCTTGGCCTGCTCTGCCGCTTCCTTCAGGCGCTGCAGGGCGATCTTGTCCTTGGACAGGTCGGCGCCCTTGGACTTGGCCTGCTGCAGCAGGAAGTCGACCACCCGCTGGTCCCAGTCGTCGCCGCCGAGGCGGTTGTCGCCGGAGGTGGCGCGGACCTGGATGGTGGAGAAATCGTCCTCGTCCTTGCCGACCTCCAGCAGGGACACGTCGAAGGTGCCGCCGCCGAGGTCGAAGACCAGGATCAGTTCGTCTTCCTTGCCCTTGTCGAGGCCGTAGGCCAGGGCGGCCGCGGTGGGCTCGTTGACGATGCGCAGCACGTTCAGGCCGGCAATCTCGCCGGCTTCCTTGGTGGACTGGCGCTCTGCGTCGTTGAAGTACGCCGGCACGGTGATCACCGCGTCGGTGACCTTCTCGCCCAGGTAGGACTCGGCGTCGTGCTTGAGCTTCTGCAGGATGCGGGCGGAGATTTCCTGGGCGGTGTAGTTCTTGCCGTCAATCTCCACCTTCCAGTCGGTGCCCATGTGGCGCTTGACCGAGGCGATCGTGCGCTCGATGTTGTTGACGGCCTGGCGCTTGGCGATCTCGCCGACCAGCACCTCGCCCGACTTGGAGAACGCGACGACGGACGGCGTGGTGCGGCCGCCCTCGGCGTTGGCGATGACGGTGGGTTCACCACCCTCCAGAACTGAAACAACGGAGTTGGTGGTTCCGAGGTCGATACCTACTGCACGAGACATACGCGTGTCCTTCCTTTGCGGCCGCCGAAACGGCCTGGATTACTGTGGCGGCCCGACCCCCGGGCGTACCCGGGCGGCGCCGCGGTGAACGGCAGCCGATGTGAGCCTTCTGCACTCAAGTTTACTCGGGCGACGGGCTTTGTCAATCAAGTTGAGCGTACCGGACTCAAGTTTAGCTCCGCCGTGTCCCGTGAGAGGCCCCGCCGGGACAGCCTGGCCGGCCACCAGATTTTCGGTCCGAGGTCGTAGGAAAGTGCCGGGATCAGCAGCGACCGCACCAGGACCGTGTCCAACAGAACCCCGAACGCCACGAGGAACGCCAGCTGGACCAGAAACAGGATCGGGATCACCGCGAGCGCGGCGAAGGTCGCCGCCAGCACCACCCCGGCCGAGGTAATGACGCCGCCGGTGGAGCCCAGCCCCCGCAGGATGCCGGGCCGGGTGCCCAGCCGCAGGGACTCCTCGCGCACCCGGGTCATCAGGAAGATGTTGTAGTCGATGCCCAGCGCCACCAGGAACACGAAGCCGAACAGCGGCACCGACGCATCCGCCCCCGGGAAGCCGAAGACATGGTTGAAAACCCACGCCGAGACCCCCAGGGCCGTGAGGTAGGACAGCGCCACGGACAGGACCAGCAGCACCGGGGCCAGGATCGAACGCAACAGCAGGATCAGGATGAGCAGGATGACGCCCAGCACCATCGGGGTGATCTTCAGCAGGTCGGCCTGCGCCGTCAGGTTGGTATCCAGCGCCACCGCGGTGACGCCGCCGACCAGCGCGCTTGGATCGGCGCCGTCCAGCGCCCCGCGCAGGTCGGCAACGGTGCCCTCGGCGGCTTCGGAGTCCGGCACGTCCCGGAGCGTGGCATTGATCAGCACCCGGCCGTCCAGTTCCACCACCGCGTCGCCGCGGGTGTAAAACTCCGCGGACGCCACGCCCTCCTGGTCGCTGACCACGTCCAGCACCTCGTCCCGCACGGCGGCATCGGCGACGACGACGGCGGGGCTGCCGGTGCCGGCGTCGAAGTGCCGGCCCAAGGCCTCCTGCCCGTCGGCGGAATCGGTCTGCACCATGACCAGCTCCGACTGCGGCACGCCGTGGGCCTGCAGTTGCAGCACGCCCAGCGCCCCGGCCACCAGGACCAGCACCGAAGCCAGCCAAGTCACCCGCGGCCTGCGGGCAACCAGCCGGGCCACCTGCAACCAGAGCCCGCGCAGGCCCTCGGTGCCGGCCACGGGGCGGTCGGGCCGCGCGCGGTGCAGGTGGTGGCCGGGGCGGGGCACGATCGGCCAGAAGGCGGCGCGGCCGGCCAGCAGCAGCACTGCGGGCAGGAAGGTCAGCGCGGCCAGTACGGCGAACACGATGCCGATCGCGGCGATCGGCCCGAGGCTGCGGTTGGAGTTGAGGTCCGAGAACAGCAGGCAGAGCAGGGCCAGGATCACCGTGGCGCCGGAGGCGGCGATCGGCTCGACCGAACCCCGGTAGGCGGTTCTCATCGCCGCCCATTTCGACTCCTGCCCGCCCAGCGCCTCGCGGTAGCGGGCCGTCAGCAGCAGGGCGTAGTCGGTGGCGGCGCCAATCACCAGGATGAACAGGATCCCCTGGCTCTGCCCGCTGAGTTGGATCCAGCCCTGCAGGGCGAACCAGTACACCACGAGGATGGCCGTGCAGAGGGCGAACACGGAGGTGAGCAGGACCAAAAACGGCAGCAGGACCGCGCGGTAGACCAGCAGCAGGATGACGAACACGGCGCCCAGCGCCACGGCCAGCAGGAGCCCGTCGATGCCGCCGAAGGCCTCCACCAGATCGGCGATAAACCCGGCCGGCCCGGTCACATAGCCCGTGGCGGAAGCCGGGAGCTCTGCCGCCAGCACGGCGCGCAGGCCGGCGACCACCTCGCCGGCATCCAGGTCCTCGGGCACCGGGACGATGAACTGCAGCGCTTCGAGGTCTTCGGACGGAATGGGGCCGACCACCCCGGCGGCGC